>NZ_JBSXOP010000049.1:0-100096 GCF_056859535.1 Marinobacter sp. L-46 | reverse complement strand
GTGATTAGGCAGGCGCGCGGCGAATCCTCATCAAGGCCAGAGGCGGCAGCGCAGCCTCGTTAACAGGCCGGATATATGGCAGCAACCTGTCCCTCATCAACAACGTCTGAGGCCTTGCAAGCGGGGAGGAGACCATATATGGATTCCGTGGCAAAAAAAGTCAGTGCACCGAAGCCCCTTTCCTGGGCTTATTCCCAAAGCAAACCTGAAACACATCGTTATAGTGCTTCGCAAAGTTCACGGTAATCCCTTCCTTCAGATACTCCGGCAATTCCTCATAATCCCCCCGGTTTGCCTCCGGCAGGATCAGGTTGTTGATCTTCTGCCTGCGCGCAGCAATCACCTTTTCGCGAATACCTCCCACCGGCAACACCTGCCCGGTTAAGGTCAGCTCCCCGGTCATGGCGATGTTCTGCTGCGGGGCTTCTTTGCGGGCGATGGAGAGCAGGGCGGTGGCCATGGTTACTCCGGCGCTGGGTCCATCTTTCGGGGTGGCGCCTTCCGGTACGTGCAGGTGCACGAAGGATTTTTCGAAGAAGGTCGGGTCGCCTTTGAAGCGTTTCAGGTTGGACGACACAAAGCTGTAGGCAATCTCGGCAGATTCCTTCATCACATCCCCCAGCTGCCCGGTGAGCTTGAACCCGCGCTGGCTGGTGTGAACCTGTGACGCCTCGATACTCAGGGTAGCGCCGCCCATGGCGGTCCAGGCAAGGCCGGTGACTACGCCGGTGCCCTTCATGGATTTCTCTTTGCGGAACGCGGGCTGGCCCAGGTAGTCCGGCAGGTCCGCAACGCCGACTTTTACCGGCTTGTCCGGGTTTTCCAGCAGTTTCACGATGCCCTTGCGGATGATCTTGTGCAGCAGCTTTTCCAGGTTCCGCACGCCGGCTTCCCGGGCGTAGCCTTCGATCACCTGGCGGATGGCCGCATCGGTGATGTTCAGCTGTTTCTTCAGCAAACCGGCACGTTTCAGCAGGCGCGGCATCAGGTGATGCTTGGCGATGGCCAGTTTTTCTTCGCCGATGTAGCCGGACAGTCGAATAACATCCATGCGGTCGAGCAATGGCCGGGGGATGGTGTCCAGCTGGTTGGCGGTACACACGAACAGCACCTTGGACAGGTCCATGCGTACGTCCAGGTAGTGGTCCAGGAATTCCTTGTTCTGTTCCGGGTCCAAAGTTTCCAGCAGGGCCGAGGCCGGGTCGCCCTGATAGGAGCTGCCGATCTTGTCGATCTCATCCAGCATGATCACCGGGTTGGCCACCTTGCTGTCTTTCAGGGCCTGCACGAATTTACCGGGCATGGCGCCGATGTAGGTGCGGCGGTGGCCTTTGATTTCAGCTTCATCGCGCATACCGCCGACACTGAACCGATAAAACTCCCTGCCAAGGGCATCGGCCACCGAACGGCCGATGGAGGTTTTGCCCACCCCCGGAGGGCCGACTAGTAAGAGTATGGAACCGCTCACTTCGCCCTTGAAAGTGCCTTCGGCCAGGAACTCGATGATACGGTCTTTTACATCGTCCAGGCCGTCGTGGTCCCGGTCCAGAATGCGGCGGGCTTCGGCCAGGTCGAAGTGGTCTTCGGAATGCACACCCCAGGGCACTTGGGTAATCCAGTCCAGGTAGTTGCGGGTAACGCCGTATTCCGGGGAGCCCTGTTCCAGCACCTGTAGTTTCTGGATTTCATCCTTGAACCGGTCCTGCACCGCGTCCGGTGGGTTCAGTTTGGCCATGCGCTCTTCAAAGCGCTCCACATCGGCGGTTTTGTCGTCCTTGGCAATGCCCAGCTCCCGCTGGATGACTTTCAGCTGCTCGCGCAGGAAGAATTCCCGCTGGTGCTTCTGCACCTTCTCGTTTACTTCTTCATTGATCTCGGATTGCAGGCGCGCCACTTCCTGCTCTTTGCGCATCAGCAACAGCACCCGCTCCATACGCCGGAGCAGGGGCACGGTATCCAGCACATCCTGCAACTCCCGGCCCGGGGCACTGGTCATAGAGGCGCCGAAGTCTGCCAGCGGCGAGCTGTCTTCCGGGCCAAAGCGGGACAGGTACTGCTTCACCTCTTCGCCATACAGCGGGTTGGTGCGCAGTAGCTCCTTGATGGCGCTGATAATGGCCAGGGTGTAGGCCTTGAGCTCATCCGCCGGTTCTTCCGGCTCCTCCGGGTATTCCACTTCCACCAGGTAGGGCGGGCGGCGGCGCAGCCACTGCACGATTTTGAAGCGCTGCATGCCCTGGGCAATAAACTGGACCTTGCCTCCTTCGCTCTGGGCATGGTGAACCTTCACCGCGCAACCCATGGTTTCCAGGTCATCGCTGGCGGGAATGCCGGTTTCAGATTCCGGGTCTTCCACAAAGCAGATACCCAGCACCTTGTGCTCGGTCTCGCCCACCCGCTTCAGGGTTTCCTGCCAGGGATTCTGGTTGACCACCACCGGCTGCACCTGCGCCGGGAAGAACGGCCGGTTAGACACCGGCAACACATACATACGCCGCGGCCTGGCTTGCTGCGGCAGGATCAGGCTTTTGCTGTTCTCGTCTTTACCGATGTACTCGGTCACGTCGTCTTCAAATTCTTCCAGGGAGTCTTTGCGGTTCTCGTCATTCATACCGTTTTGCTCTCAAGGCTGAGTGGTTAAAGATCTATGTGACGACGAAAGCCAGGTTTTCAAGCTGGCTTGATTTTTCTGCTGCCGGCTCCATATCTTTAGGCAATTTTATTCATTCTGGTACAGGTTCCCGACTTATGAGCAACTCGCCGTATATATTCGACGCCACCGCCGACAACTTTCAGCAGAAAGTGATGGAAGCCTCCGCCACTACACCTATTTTGGTGGACGTATGGGCCGAATGGTGCGCGCCTTGTAAGCAGCTGATGCCGATTCTGCAGAAGCTGGCGGAGGAGTATCAGGGCAACTTCCAGCTGGCCAAGGTGAATGCGGACGAGCAGCAGGAGCTGACAGCATCTCTGGGCGTGCGCAGCCTGCCCACCATCATTTTGGTGAAGAATGGCCAGGCGGTGGATGGCTTCAACGGTGCCCTGCCGGAAAGCGAAATCCGCAAGGTACTGGAAAAACACATCGAAGCCCCGGCGGAAGACCCGTATGAAAAGGCCCACGCCTTGTGGGACGCTGGCGATGTAGACGGTGCCCTGGCGATCCTCACCGAAATGAACCAGAAAGACCCGGAAAACCTGGATGTGCTGATCGACCTGGCCCAGCTGAAAGCCGAGCAGGGCGATCTGGACACCGCCGAGCAGGTACTCAACAGCCTGCCGCCGGAAGAGAAACTGCAGCACAAGGCCAAGCAGTTAGCGGCCAGGGTTAAGTTCCTCAAGCAATCTGGCGAACTGCCGCCGCAGGCCGAGCTGGAAGCTAAACTGGAAGCCAATCCGAAAGACCCCGAGGCTCTGCACCAGTTATCCCTGCACATGGTGCTACAGGACAAAAATGCCGAAGCCATGGATCTCTTGATTCGCCTGATGCAAGCAGACGGCGCTTATAAAGACAGCATCGCTAAAACTACGCTGGTGGAGCTGTTCGAGAAGCTGGGGAACAACAATCCGGATGTGCGGGCTTACCGCAGGAAGTTGTATACCTTGATGCACTGACCCGGTCTGCCGGAACCGAGCCGGGCGGTTGCATCACCGCCTGGCTCTGATAATTACCTGAAGATGCTCAAACTCCCGCCCCAGCCCGACGACTGTGAAATCTGCCAACGCCCCGTTGCCGGGCTCACCCGCCATCATTTGATTCCCAGGCACCTGCACAGAAAGAAACGCTTCCAGAAGCTGTTCAGCAAGGAAGACATGGTCACCCGCACGCTCTGGGTTTGCCGGCCCTGCCATAACGCGATTCATAAGGCTTGCTCGGAGTGTGAGCTTGGGTTGTATTACAACAGTTGGGATAAGTTGATGGAGCTGGAGGAATTGATGGTATTCGTGGAGTGGATTCGGGACAAGCCGGAGGGGTTTGTGCCGAAGGTTCACTGATCATCATGATCTATTTGTATTGCACAAAAAACCGGGCGATTTGCCCGGCTCTCTGGATTAGCTGAGTATCACCTGATTCAGGCTTTACCCTGCTTCATCGCCTCAAACTCATCCTCAAAGAAGAACTTCTCCTCGCCAAAGGCGGGCTCCAGCTCGTGCAGCCAGGTGGCCGTCTCGCTGTACTTGGCAAAGAACGGGCGCTGTACCCAGTCCGGGTTGCGGCCTTGCAGGAAGCGCAGCACGAACACCTTTTCGCCTTTGATTTCGGTTACGCCCTGGATTTCTACCTTACCGGGGCCTGCGCTCATGCTGGGGCCGCGGGCGGTGCGGGCCAGGCCGCTGACTTGCTTCATGGCTTCGCGGTAGATGTTGTAGGCCTCGGCCAGGGGCACTTCGAAGTAGTTCTTGGCGCCGGTGTCCCGCTCTACAAACATGTAGTAGGGGATGATGCCCAGCTTCACTTCGCGCTTCCACAGCTTGGCCCAGGCATCGGCATCGTCGTTCACGTGCTTGATCAGCGGGCCCTGGGCGCGGATTTCGGCACCGGTGGCGCGGATGCGGCGAATGGCTTCTTCCGCGATGTCGGTGGTGATTTCCTGCCAGTGGTTGTAGTGGGCCATGATGGCCACGTGCTTGCCGGCATCAACCAGCTTGGCGAACAGTTCGATCAGCTCGTCGGCATCTTTATCGGTCACAAAGCGGTACGGCCAGAAGGTGAGGGCCTTGGTGCCGATGCGGATGGTCTGGATGTGATCGAATTCCGGCTGCAGCAGGGGCTCCAGATACTGCACCAGGTTTTTGGTCTTCATCACCATCGGATCGCCGCCGGTCACCAGCAGGTCGGTCACTTCGGTGTGTTCTTGAAGGTAGCCGTGCAGTTTCTCGGCATCGGTGCTGGCCATTTTCAGGTCTTTGTCACCGACAAACTGCGCCCAGCGGAAGCAGAAGGTGCAGTAGCTGTGGCAGGTCTGGCCCTGGGACGGGAAAAACAGCACGGTCTCGCGGTATTTGTGCTGTACGCCGTCCAGTACTTCGCCATCCAGCTCCGGCATGTTCATTTCCATCTGGCCGGCCGGGTGCGGGTTCAGCTCGTCGCGGATTTCCTTGGCGGCGGCCTGGATGTCCTTTTTCTCTGCGCCTTCGCGGTGCAGCTTGGCCATGCGCTCGTAATGTTCGTCCTTGAGCATGCCTTTCTGGGGAAAGACCAGCTGATAAATCGGGTCGTTGGGCACCTTGTCCCAGTTGATCAGTTCGTTGATCACATATTCGTTAACCCGGAATGGCAGCACGCTGGCTACCACTTTCATCTCGAACAGGGTGTCTTCAGGGAGATTCTGGATCGCCTCAATCTTGTCGAGCTGGCGGTCGGTAAACACCTTGAACCGGCGCTCCTCGAATTCCTGAACCGGAATACGGTTCGGAAAGGTGACGATGGAGTTCATAGATCGCCCTCTGTTGTGAGCCAAAGACAAAAGGAGGCGCGCCTCCTTCACTGGTTAAAAAACGGGCAGGCAAGTATACATAAATCGAAATTCATTTTCAGGTCTAATTAATAAAACGAGAATTTGGATGCTGGCATTTCGAGTTAGAGTCGCCAATGTCGCCAATTTGCTGCTAAAAATCACGAAATATCATGAAGGTCAGGCTCTAATTATGCTTAGTGTCTTGATGTAAATGAGGGAGAGGTGGGGTTTCGACCTTGGTCGGAGATCGGTTGTTTCGTGATCGGAATGTCGTCATTATTGCGTAAGTAATCTAAATAAATGGCGGTCAATTGCCATTCAAACGGGTGTTTGTTTGTTTTTGGATGTCATTTTGTAGTAAAAGAACGAAAGTTTTTGCTTCTGCTGGGTAGTCAGGGCCGGCAGAACCAGTCTCCGTGCGATCGGCCCGGGCCAAAAGCCACACCGCTAACCGGTCGCCCGGCAGGAAAAATGAGAAAGCTGTTCTATGCTTGAGAGAGGTCAATCACGCAGTTCAGCTTTACTTACAAGCTGACGTTTCCACAAAAAATACTGCATACCATCGCAGCTTATCGACTTCGCACCGTCTGTGGCCGCTGATCGTGGCCGGCGTTGCACCTTTTGATGCCAAGGGGAGGGTTTGATGTACCAGGATGATGATCCCATTGAAACCAGTGAATGGCTGGATGCGCTGGAATCTCTGATCGAGAACGAAGGCGTAGACCGTGCCAAATACATTCTGGAGCGCCTGTCTGAGCGTGCCAGTCGTGATGGCACCGAACTGCCATACTCCATTACCACGCCTTTCCGCAACACCATTCCGGTGACCCAGGAATCGCGTATGCCTGGCGATCTGTTCATGGAGCGTCGTATCCGCTCCCTGATTCGCTGGAATGCCATGGCTATGGTTGTCCGCGCTAACAAGCGCCCGGGTGACCTTGGCGGCCATATTTCCACTTTCTCCTCGGCAGCCACTCTGTACGATGTGGGCTTCAACTATTTCTTCCACGGCGGTGGTGAAGAGCGCGCCTCAGACCTGGTGTACTTCCAGGGCCACGCATCGCCGGGCATATATGCCCGCTCCTTCCTGGAAGGCCGTTTCAGTGAAGAGCAACTGGACAAGTACCGCGAAGAAGTAGACGGCGAAGGTCTGTCTTCTTACCCGCACCCCTGGCTGATGCCGGATTACTGGCAGTTCCCGACCGTTTCCATGGGTCTGGGGCCGATCCAGTCTATCTACCAGGCCCACGTCATGAAGTACCTGCACAGCCGTGAGCTGATCGACATGGACGGCCGCAAGGTGTGGGCATTTGTGGGCGATGGTGAGTGCGATGAGCCGGAAACCCTGGGTTCTATCTCCAAGGCCGGCCGCGAGAAGCTGGACAACCTGATCTGGGTGGTTAACTGCAACCTGCAGCGCCTGGACGGCCCGGTACGGGGCAACGGCAAGATTGTCCAGGAACTGGAGGGCGTGTTCCGTGGTGCCGGCTGGAATGTGATCAAGGTGGTCTGGGGCCGTATGTGGGATCCGCTGTTCGAGAAAGACGAAGACGGCGTGATGCAGCGGGCCATGGATGAGCTGTGCGATGGCGAATTGCAGAACCTGACGTTCAAGGGTCCCGCCTATACCCGCAAGGAGTTCTTCGGCAAACATCCGGAGCTGGCCAAGCTGGCGGATAATCTGTCAGATGAAGACATCAGCAAACTTAACCGTGGCGGCCACGATCCTTACAAGGTCTACGCGGCTTATCACAAGGCTGTGATCCAGGCCAACGGCAAGCCCACCGTGATTCTGGCCCACACCATCAAGGGTTATGGCTTCGGTGCAGCGGGCGAAGCCCAGAACACGGCACACTCTTTGAAGAAGCTGGACATCGATACCCTGAAAGCATTCCGGGATCGTTTCGGTGTGCCGCTGAAAGACGAAGAGCTGGAAGACGTACCTTATTACCGTCCGGCGCCGGACAGCCCGGAGCTGGTCTATATGAAGAAGCGCCGGCAGGAGCTGGGTGGTTTCTATCCCAAGCGCAACAAGGACTGCCAGCCGCTGCAGATTCCGGAACTGGATATCTTCAAGCAGGTGCTGGAAGGCTCCGGTGGCCGTGAGATTTCAACTACCATGGCCTTTGTCCGGATTCTGAGCGCCCTGGTCAAAGACAAGCGCATCGGCAAGCGCGTTGTACCTATCGTGCCCGACGAAGCCCGTACTTTCGGTATGGAAGGCATGTTCCGTCAGTTGGGTATCTACACGGCGGAAGGCCAGAAATACGTGCCCCAGGATCGTGACCAGATCATGTACTACCGCGAGGACAAGAAAGGCCAGATCCTGCAGGAAGGCATCAACGAAGCGGGTGCCATGTCCACCTGGATGGCCGCGGCGACTTCGTACAGTACCAACAGCTTCCCGCTGATTCCGTTCTACGTGTTCTACTCCATGTTCGGCTTCCAGCGCGTGGGCGATCTGGCCTGGGCTTCCGGCGATATGCAGGCCCGTGGCTTCCTGATCGGCGGTACCGCTGGCCGTACCACCCTGAACGGCGAAGGCCTGCAGCACCAGGACGGTCACAGCCACGTACTGGCGAACACCATTCCGAACTGTAAGGCCTATGACCCGGCCTACGGCTACGAAATGGCCGTGGTGATCCGTCACGGTATGAAGGAGATGTTCGAAGACAACCAGAACGTCTACTACTACCTGACCATCGAGAACGAGAACTACGAACAGCCCGCCATGCCGAAAGACTGTGAAGACGGCATCATCAAGGGCATGTACAAGTTTGAGTCTGTGGAAACCAAGGGTCGCAAGAAGAGCCCGCGGGTTCAGCTGCTGGGCGCCGGCTCGATCATGAACGAAGTGCGCGCCGCCGCACAGATGCTGAAAGACGACTGGGGTGTGGCTTCCGATGTGTGGAGCGTAACCAGCTACAACGAACTGGCCCGTGACGGCCAGCACGTGGAGCGCTGGAACCACCTGCACCCGGACGACAAGCCCCGCAAGGCCTACGTGACCCAGTGCATGGAAGATGCGCAGGGGCCGGTGGTGTCGTCTACCGATTACATCAAACTGCACTCTGAGCAGCTGCGGGCATTCATCCCGAAAACCTACATGACCCTGGGCACCGACGGTTTCGGCCGCAGCGATACCCGCGAGAAGCTCCGTAACTTCTTCGAGGTGGATCGTTACTATGTGGCGGTTACCGCCTTGGCCGCCCTGGCGAAAGATGGTGAGATCAAACAGGAGCAGGTTCTCGAAGCCATGCGCAAGTACGGAATCGATCGCAACAAACCGAACCCGGTGCTGAGCTAAGGAGACCGCCATGAGTGAACAGGAAATCAAGGTTCCCGATCTCGGCGGGGCTGATGAAGTCGAGATCATCGAAATCATCGTCAGTGAAGGGGATTCGGTAGAGGAAGAAGATCCGATTCTGACCGTGGAATCCGACAAAGCCTCGGTAGAACTGCCGGCCCCCGCCGCCGGCAAGATCACCAAAATCACCGTGAAGGTGGGTGACAAGGTGAAAGAGGGCGACGTGATCGGCATGCTGGCCGCCAGTGGGGATGCTGGTGGTTCTGACGATGCCGAAGAGGGCAAGCCTGAAGATAAGGCTGAGGAGAAATCCGAGGCCAAGTCGGAAGACAGCAAGCCGGCACCGAAGAAGAAAAAGTCTGGCGGCTCCCGCACCGAAGTGGTGAAGGTGCCTTCGCTGGATGGCTTCGACGACGTGCCGGTGATCGAAATCAACGTGGCCGAAGGCGACACCATTGGCGAGGATGATCCGCTGGTGACCGTGGAGTCCGACAAGGCCACCATGGAAATTCCGTCCCCCTATGCCGGCAAGGTTGGCAAAATCCTGGTGAAGGAAGGTGACAAACTTTCCGAAGGTTCTGACCTGCTGGAAATGACCATTGAAGACGATGGTGAGGATGAGGACGAAGCGGTAGATTCCGGTGACAGTGCCAAGGCCGAAAGCCCGGCCAGCAAGCCGGAGAAGAAAGACAGCAAGCCCGAAGCGGCCCCGCAGCCGCAAGGCTCTACCTACGAGCCGCCGGCACCGGGCACCAAGGTGCATGCCGGCCCGGCCGTGCGCAAACTGGCCCGGGAACTGGGTGCAGACCTCACTCGCGTGAAAGGCTCTGGCCCGAAAGGCCGGATCGTGAAAGACGATGTCCACGCCTACGTGAAGAGCCAGTTGCAGCAGGCCCAGCAGGGCGGCGGCGTGGCCACCGGTTCTGGCATTCCGGGCGTGAAACTGCCGGACTTCAGCCAGTTCGGTGAGATCGAGCGTGAAGGCATGTCCCGCATGATGGCGGCCACCGCCACCAACATGCAGCGCAGCTGGCTGAACGTGCCCCACGTGACCCAGTTCGACGATGCCGACATCACCGAAATGGAAGCCTTCCGCAAAGGCCAGAAAGCGGCCGGCGAAAAGCGTGGCGTGAAAATGACCCCGCTGCCGTTCCTGCTCAAGGCCTGCGCGGCAGCACTGGCGGAACTGCCTCAGTTCAACGTGTCCCTGGACATGGAGCGCAAAGAGGTGGTGCGCAAGAAGTACATCCACATCGGTATTGCGGTGGATACGCCTCATGGCCTGATGGTTCCGGTGATCCGGGATGTCGACCAGAAAGGTCTGTGGGAGCTGGCGGCGGAAAGCGCCGAGCTGGCCCAGAAGGCGAGGGACAAGCAGCTGAAGCCGGCAGAAATGCAGGGCGCCTGCTTTACCATCACCAGTCTGGGCGGCATTGGCGGCACCGCGTTCACCCCGATTGTGAACACGCCGGAAGTGGCGATCCTGGGTGTCTCCAAGGCTTCTATGAAGCCGGTGTGGGACGGCAAGGAGTTCCAGCCGCGGCTGATGCTGCCACTGTCGCTGTCTTACGACCACCGTGCAGTGAACGGGGCAGATGCCGCCCGGTTTACCAACCTGCTGACGCAGCTGCTGGGGGATATTCGTACCTTGTTGCTGTAGTCCTGAGTCGAGGGCCGCTCCGTAGCTTTTTAGTTGCGGGGCGGCTTTCTCGTTTTTGCGTTGAGTCTGGCCAAATCGCTACCAATTTGCTGCATCAGGCTCTTACTTTGGAGAACGTGAAGGGTTTCCTGCTCTCGCTCCCAGTCCTCAGCACTCATCACCACGAAAGCTTCTCCGGCTCGGCGTGTAACCTTGACCGGTTCATGCTGACTAATTACCTGTTCAACAACACTTTTAAGATTATCTCTAAACTTGTTTACACTGATTGTGTCCATGAAGCACCTCTATATGCGGATATTTCGTACAACTATGCATCACCAGCCCTAACGCAGTCATTAGGCTCGTTCTGGCTTTCGGCCTCCGACGGATGCCCCTGCGGGGCCGCCGTTTATGGCGGGCCAGCGACATGCTCGGCGGCAATGGCATCAGTGACGAATTCGGTGTTGCCCGGCATTCAGGCTTTCTTTTGATAAAATCAGTCTCTTCGGCCAATGCCCGGTTCGCCGGGCAGATCCACTATCAGCCTCATGGAACCCGCAAACCACCTTGAGGCCCTTATGACTCCCGCAGAACTGCTCTCTCAGCCGCTCAAGCTCCCTAATGGCTCTGTCATCCCCAACCGCTTTGCCAAGTCCGCCATGAGCGAGACTCTGGGCACCATTGACAACCACCCCACCAAAGAGCTGGCAACCCTGTATCGTGCGTGGGCAGAGGGCGGCACCGGGCTGTCGATCACGGGTAATGTAATGATCGACCGCCGGCACATCGGGGAGCCACAGAACGTGGTTATTGAGGATGAAAGCGATCTCGAGCTTCTGACCGCCTGGGCCAAGGCCGGGCAAAAGGGAGGCAAACAGATCTGGATGCAACTGAACCATCCCGGCAAGCAAAGCCCCAAAATGCTGAACAAGGACCCGGTCTCGCCCAGCGCGATACCATTCAAAAAAGAGCTCCGCAGCATGTTTGCCACACCCCGCGCCCTGACCGGCCCGGAAATTGAAGACATCATCCAGCGCTTTGCCCGCAGTGCTGCCATTGCCCAGAAAGCCGGATTCGACGGCGTGCAACTCCACGGCGCCCACGGCTACCTGGTGAGCCAGTTCCTGTCGCCCCATCACAACCAGCGCACAGACGAGTGGGGTGGCTCTGCCGAGAAACGCCGCAGCTTTGTGCTGGCGGTGTACCGGGCTATCCGGAAAGCTTGCGGTGAAGCGTTCAATATTGGCATCAAACTGAACTCCGCAGACTTCCAGCGCGGCGGTTTTACCGAGGACGAATCGCTGGCGGTGATCAAGGCACTCGTCGCAGAGGGGATTGACCTGGTAGAAATCTCCGGCGGTAACTACGAGAACCCAGCCATGGCCAGGGGTGCGGAAGACGGCGAGGTAAAAGCCAGTACCCTGGCGCGGGAGGCCTACTTCCTGGAGTTCGCCGAGAAAGTGCGCAAGCTCACTGACGTACCCTTGATGGTGACGGGCGGCTTCCGCACCGAGACCGGAATGGCCGACGCGTTGGCTTCCGACGCCACGGACCTGGTGGGCCTGGCGAGGCCGTTGGTGGTGGAGCCGGATTTGCCGAACCGGATTATGAAAGGCGATCAGGTGACCAGCGCGGTTAGGCCCATCAAAACAGGGATTCGACTGATTGATGACATGGCCCTGATGGAAGTGAGCTGGTACACCCGGCAGATCGGCCGGATTGCCAGGGGCAAAGCACCGAAACAGCATGACCGGGGGATTCTGTCGTTGATGGAGGTTCTCGGCGTGATGACAACCCGAAGCGTCCGTAGCAGGCTCCGGGCGGGTGAGTAGGCAGTTTGCAGGGCGGGGCCTTTGGCCCCGCCCTGCATCGTCCCCTGGTTAGTTCGCGAAGTACATCCAGTCAAAGTAATCGTGCAGATCCTGCATGGCATAGGCTTCTGCGGCTTGGGTAAGTTCAAACAACAGGCTTTGGTCTTTGGCAAGTTTCATGGCATTACCTCACAGAGTTGCAGCGGTTGATGCGGTGAGTGGTTTTCACCGGCTTGCAGTTTGGTATTTGCATGAGCTGTGCCAGATTGTTTTCTGGCTTGTAAGGTATTGAATACCGGAGGGAAGGGCCCCAATCGAGCAGGTGTGGGACTTGGAGGTTGAGCCAGAATGGTGCGTGTGCACCAGCCAGAAACGAAAAACCCCGGCCGGGGCCGGGGTAATTCTGAGTTAACTTCTGATAGGAAGGATCAGAAGTTGTATTGGGCTGCGAACAAAAGACGGTTTGCATCGCCGTCTTCACCGTTTACGTCTTCAGTCTTCAGGTATTGGTATTCAACGCCCATCATGACATTTTTGACCGGTGTCCACTGATAGTTGGCCATTATGGCAGAGTTGGTTTCGGCCTGACCGTTGATAGCCGCCAGTATTGCGGCATCTCCGGCAGCGTCGTCCTTCGCGTCATCGTAATCCATCGTGGCCATGCCATAACCAATGTTGATGCTGCGGCCGCCGCCGAGGTTAATACCTGCACCGATGCTACCTGCATAGCCGGTGATCGTCTCAACATCGCCATTCGGGCCTACATAGGCATCGCTACCAAAGTAGTTTTCGCCTGAGCGCCACAGGTAGCTGTTGGCTCCGTCGCTGTAGTTGAAAGCGCCCTGAATCGTAATCATGTCCGTCAAAGCCATTCTGGCCGCGACAAATGCGCCGAAACCAAATGCTGATTCGTCATCAGTGCCTGTGTCATATCCAACTTCATGGGCAAGAACTGCTGCCGAGTATGAGAGGCCGCCGGCTGAATCTTCCATGCGAGCGGTGAAAGTAGGCATGCCATCTTTTTTGTCGCTGACGCTAGCAACCTTGCCCGTGGGTACCCCATCTTCGAGGACCACGCTTGCTTCAACGAGTGAGCTCTGGGGATCTTCTACGGAGAATGAGAAAGGGCCGGAGGTGTAGCGAAGTTGAGCTGTACGTCCCTGATAGCCAGCAGTGCCGGGCAGGGAGTCAAAATCCAGCGTAGAGGTGTTGCCTACAAAGCTGTTGTAGTTCGACCAGGTCTGGCCGGCGAGTACACCTTTGTACGAACCATAGCCATGACGAAGACGAAGCGTGCCGCCACGGAAGTCACCCTCAACATTGAAGGTCACGCCCTCAGGACTAACGGTTTTTACACCGATACGACTCTGAACTGCATCAGCGTCAAAGTGTCCTGTTGCCTCAAGCCTGCGCAGGGTGGAGTTCTCAGAAACCGCCGGTGAGTTGGGTGCGTTGCTGCTGCAACTGGATACACCTGCAAACCCTGCACAGTGAAGAGGAACTGGCAGACTTTCAGCCCGGAAACGAGGCGGTCACCTTCGACCTGGATTCCTACAAACTGCTAGCCAAGGCACTTCTGGGGAAAGACAAAAACCATCACCGCATCATCGAGTTGCCCGCTTTGGCACAACCGGCTGTTCTTATGCCGTGAGTGGCGTATTATGGGCAGATTCACCCTGTCACTTAGCAATGAGTCACTGAGAGAAACCGATGAACAGAGAACCCGTGTCCCGCGAACTTTTCGATGAAGTTATGGTGCCCAACTACGCCCCCGGAAACATCATTCCGGTGCGAGGCGAGGGCTCCCGCGTGTGGGACCAGGAAGGGCGAGAATTTATCGATCTTCAGGGCGGCATTGCGGTCACCAGCCTTGGCCATGCCCACCCGGGACTGGTTGGTGCATTGCAGGAACAGGCCGAGAAAATCTGGCACCTGTCCAACGTGATGACTAACGAACCGGCTCTGCGCCTGGCCAAAACCCTGTGCGACCATACCTTCGCCGAGCGGGTATTCTTCGCCAACTCCGGTGCCGAAGCCAACGAAGCCGCCTTCAAGCTGGCCCGTCGTTATGCGTGGGAACACTATGGCCCGGAGAAGCATGAAATCATCTCCTTCAAAAACGCCTTCCACGGCCGCACCCTGTTCACCGTCAGTGTGGGCGGGCAGCATAAATACCTGGAAGGCTTCGAACCGGCCCCGGGCGGCATCCATCACGCAGATTTCAACGACCTGGACTCGGTAAAGGCGCTGATCTCCAAGGAGAAAACCTGTGCCGTGGTGGTTGAGCCCATCCAGGGCGAAAGCGGCGTACTGCCGGCCGATCCCGAATTCCTCAAGGGCCTGCGCCAGCTGTGCGACGAAAACAACGCCCTGCTGGTGTTCGACGAAGTGCAAACCGGTGTCGGCCGCACTGGCCACCTGTACGCCTATGAAATGTACGGCGTAACCCCCGACATCCTGTCCAGCGCCAAAGGCCTGGGCGGCGGTTTCCCGGTCGCCGCCATGCTGACCACAGCCAAAGTCGCCGCAAGCCTCGGCGTCGGCACCCACGGCAGCACCTACGGCGGCAACGCCCTGGCCTGCGCCGTGGCCCAGAAGGTGATCGACACCGTTAGCCAGCCGGAAATCCTCAAAGGCGTCAACGCCCGATCCGACAAGCTCCGCAAAGGCATGATGAACATCGGCGAGCGTTACGGCGTGTTCTCCGAAGTGCGCGGCGCCGGTTTGCTGCTAGGCTGTGTATTGACCGAACAGTGGCAGGGCAAGGCCAAGGACTTCCTTAACGCCGGGCTGGAAGAAGGCGTGATGGTACTGATGGCCGGCGCCAACGTGATTCGCCTTGCGCCGTCCCTGATCATCCCGGAAGTCGATATTGAAGAAGCGCTGGAGCGTTTCGAGGCAGCGGTTAAAAAGCTGACGGCATAATTCCGAAGCTGCACGGTTGATGACACAGTAGGTGATGGGCCGGGAACGCCCTTCCGGAAATTTCGCAGGCCATGGATGGCCGGAGAGAAGCGCACAGGGGTGAGGCAAGCGTTTATGAAGCTAAGCTTCATGCGTAGCCGAACGACAGCAATCTATGATTGCTGGCTGGACCCGCTTGCGGGTGCTTGTAGCGGTTTCCGGAAGGGCGTTCCCGGTTCAGCACCGGTCGGCTAACGACGTTGTATGTCTTACCGGAAGAGGGAGCAAGCCCATGTGGCGAGTCCGTCCAGCAAAACTGGATGACCTGCAACAAATACTGGACATAGCCGGAACCCAGGGCGCCAGGCTGTCGTCTACGCTACCCAAAACCGAACAACGCCTGGCCGAACTCATCAGCCACGCCCAGGCGTCCCTTGCCGCTCAAGCTCCCAAAACCCCACGGCGCATCCTGCTGGTGCTGGAAAACACCGAAACCGGCCAGATAGCAGGTACCGCCGGCATAGACAGCCGGGCCGGCAACGGCGAACCCTTCTACAACTACCGCCGCGACCACCTGATCCACGCCTCCCACGAACTGGGCACCTCCCGGCGAGTCGAGGTGCTGTACCCCAGCCACGGACTGACCGACCACACCTTGCTGTGCGCCTTCAGCCTGCGCCCCGAACTGCGCGAGACGACTGCTTTCGAGCTGCTCTCCCGGGCCCGGATGCTGTTCATTGCCAGCCACCGGGACTGGTTCAGCTCGCGCATGGTGGTGGAGATTCAGGGCGTTCAGAACGAAGACGGCAGCGTACCCTTCTGGGACAGCCTGGGCCGGCACTTCTTCAACATGGACTTTGAAACCGCAGACCAGTACTCCGGCCAGCTCAGCAAAACCTTCATCGCCGAGCTGATGCCGCCTAACCCCATCTACGTCACCCTGCTGAGCGACTCCGCCCAGGCCGCCATCGGCCAGCCTCACCGCCAGACCCAGGCAAATTACGAGTTGCTTCAGCAGGAAGGCTTTCTGCCCGGTAATTACCTGGATATCTTCGATGGCGGGCCGGTTCTGGAGGCCCGCACGGATGGCCTGCGAACCCTGATCACCAGCCACCCGAAAACCCTGCATGGCAGCCACGACGAGCATGGTGAAAACTGCCTGGTTGCGGCCGGTGAAGGTGAGCATTTCCGGTGCCTGCTTACCCCGATGGCAGAAACCCTCACCGACGATGTGAAAGTGCCGGTCAGTGCCTGGAAGGGGCTGGAAAAGAGTGCCGGCGACCGGGTGAGGATCTCTCCGCTATGACCACGAAAAAGGGGTGGGCACCAACATGCTGTTGATCCGGCCACTGCAGGAAAACGACCTGGATGCCCTGTATGCCATGGCGCAGAATGCCGGCAAAGGCCTGACCACACTACCGGCAGACACGGAGTTGCTGCAACGCAAGATCGACCGTGCCCGGGACTCCTTCAGCCAGCGTTGTGCCCCCGAAGCGGGCCTTTACCTGTTTGCGCTGGAAGATACCGAAACCGGGCAGGCGGTGGGCATCAGCGGCATCGAAGCCCGGGTCGGGCTCGAGGAAGTATTCTACAACTATCGCCTGAGCTTGACCGTAAACGCCTCCCGCGAACTGGGTGTGCACGTGCGAACGCCTACCCTGCACCTGTCCAACGACATGACCGACACCACCGAAATCTGCTCGTTGCTGCTGGCAGACAATTACAAGGGCGGCGGCAACGGGTTGTTGCTGTCCCGCTGCCGGTTCATGTTCCTGGACGAATTTCGCAAGCATTTCTCCGACAAGGTGTTCGCAGAAATGCGGGGCGTATCGGATGCCAATGGCCAGAGTCCCCTGTGGGATGCCCTTGGCAGCAAGTTCTTCGACATGGAGTTCAGCCAGGCGGACCGGCTTTCCGGCCTGGGCAATAAGTCCTTCATTGCTGAACTGATGCCGAAATACCCCATTTATTTGCCCATGCTGCCCGACAGCGCCCGGGCGGTGATTGGCCGGGTGCACGACAACACCCTGCCGGCCCTGAAGATGCTGGAAGCCGAGGGCTTCAACTTTAACGGCATGGTCGATATCTTCGACGGCGGCCCGGTGGTGGAAGCCTTCATTCACAACATCCGCAGTATCCGCGAATCCGTCAACCGGCACGCCATGGTGGTGAGTAAACCGGTCGATCTCGATGTGCCGCCGGAGCAGCGGGTGATGATCTCCAACCGCTCGTTCCGGGATTTCCGGGTAACCACCATCCTCGTGGACTGCATCGAGCCGGATACCATCCGGTTGCCCCGGGAGGTGGCAGATGCGCTTCGGGTAGAGTCCGGAGACCCGGTTCGGCTGGCGCCCCTGAAAGATCAATTACGAATTCCGCACCGAAGGTGAGAGAGATGGCAACACACGCAGTTGAAGTGAACTTCGACGGCCTGGTCGGCCCGACCCATAATTACGCCGGGTTGTCCTGGGGTAACGTGGCGTCGAAGTCTAACGTGAACGCCGTGTCCAACCCCAAAGAGGCAGCCTTGCAGGGCCTCGCCAAGATGAAAAAGCTGGCAGACCGGGGCTATGTTCAGGCGGTTCTGCCGCCCCACGAGCGGCCTCATATTCCCACCCTGCGGGCCCTGGGCTTTGCCGGCAGCGACCGGCAGGTTCTGGAACAGGCTGCGCAGGCGGATCCGGCCATCCTGGCGGCGGTGTCGTCTGCCTCGGCCATGTGGACCGCCAATGCCGCCACGGTATCGCCAAGCGCCGATACCGCAGACCACCGCGTGCACTTCACCCCGGCCAACCTGAGTGCCAAGTTCCATCGCTCCATCGAGCACAGGGTGACCGGGCGGGCACTGAAGGCGATCTTTACCGACGAAAGCTATTTTGCCCACCATCCGGCCCTGCCTTCGGTCAGCCATTTTGGCGATGAAGGTGCCGCCAACCACACCCGTCTGTGTGCCGGTTATGGCGACCCCGGAGTGGAGTTGTTTGTGTATGGCCAGGCGGCGTTCAATGAAAGCGCGCCGGCACCGGTGAAGTACCCGGCCCGGCAGACGCTGGAGGCCTCCCGGGCGATTGCAAGGTTGCACGGGCTGGACGACCGCCATGCGGTATTCGCCCAGCAGAACCCGGCGGCCATTGATGCCGGGGTGTTCCACAACGATGTGATTGCGGTGGGTAATGGTAGCTGTCTGTTCTACCACGAGCTGGCGTTTCTGGATGAAGGCGGAGTGCTGTCGGATATCCGGGCGCGTTTGGCCGGAACCGAACTGCAACCGGTGCGGGTCTCAGCGGCAGAGGTGCCGATTGAAGATGCCGTGGCGTCTTACCTGTTCAACAGCCAGTTGCTGAATACCCCGGATGGCATGTTGCTGGCGGTGCCGGGCGAGTGCCGGGAGGTAGCGTCGGTCAGCCGTTACCTGGACAGCCTGCTGCAACAGAATGGCCCCATTACCGCAGTGGAAGTGTTCGATGTAAAGCAGTCCATGCGTAACGGCGGCGGCCCGGCCTGCTTGCGGCTGCGAGTGGTGCTGAGCGATGAAGAGCGGCGTGCCATCAATCAGGGTGTAATTCTGACCGATGCCCTGTACGAACGCCTGACCGCGTGGGTAAATGCCCACTACCGGGATGAGCTGAGCCAGCAGGACCTGGCAGACCCCATGCTGCTGGACGAAGTGCGCAAGGCCCTGGATGAACTGACCGGTATACTGGGGCTGGGCTCGATCTACGATTTCCAGCTGTGACAGGCTTCAGCTGGCAATCGAGCGAGTGAGCATGTCCATGGTGTGATGAATCAGGTTGTCGGCGGGAAAGTCCGGGTTTTCCCCCGCTTCTGCCTGGCACAGCATGATCACCCCGTGCAGGGCACCGCGCAGATACAGCGCGGTCTGGGCCGGCGAGGCAATGCGCTCCCGGCTCATGGTGCCGTCTTCCAGGCCCTTGTGGATGGCCGCTTCCATCAGCTGCATCAGTTCGTTCTTCGAGCACAGCATGTCTAGGGCTTGGTCTTCCTCCGCCTCTGCCATGGCGGTTGAGGCCTTGGTCAGGGCTGAAAAGTAATCCGGCGCTTCCCGGTAAAAACGGTAATAGGCATCCCCCATGGCCCGGATCTGGGCCAGCCCGGTATCTGCCGTACTCAGGGCGTTCTCGAATCTTTCCACCAGGCTTTGCCCGGCCCGCAGCATGATGCCGCGCTGAATGGCTGCTTTGTCTTTGAAGTACACATACAGCAGCGCCCGGCTCAGGCTGGCGGTGCGGGCGATGTCGTCCATGGAGGTGCGCTCGTAACCTTTCTCGGAAAACACCAGCTCGGCGGCGTCCAGAATGGCATCGTACCTTGCCTGTTTTTCCCGTTCCCTGCGTGTTTTCAACGGCTCGTTCATGGTGCTTCCGGTGTTGTGGTCATGGCCTGAATGATAACTGATAGAGGATAAAAGCCGATTATTGACAATTTGTCAAAGAGTGACATGATGTCGGGAAAACAACGGCGGCTTCTGACGGAAACAGGCGCCAACAAATCATCTATTCAGGGAACGGGGCTGACCAGTCATGTCTCTCTTCGCGCGTTCATTGCCAATAACTCTGGCCAGCATGCTGCTGGCTGTCGTGTCTTTATCCGGCTGCAACAGCAGTGCCTCCGAACAGGCTGCAGACCAGCCGGTATCGGTTCGGGTGGCCGAGGTAACCGGTGGCCAGGTGGTGGAAATTCCGCTGCGCTTCTCCGGTATTGTGCGGGCGGCCCAACGGGCCACCCTGACTTTTCAGGTGAGCGGTACGCTGAAAGAGCGGCCGGTGGAACTGGGGCAAACGGTGAAAGCCGGAGATGTGCTGGCCAGCGTGTATAACCCGGCCCTGGAACCGGCAAGGGATTCTGCTGCGGCCCGGCTGGATGAACTGAAAACCCAGTACGACCAGGCCCAGCGGGAATGGGAACGCTCCAGCCGCTTGCACCAGCGCGGAGTGGTCTCGGAACAGAACCTGGAACAGATCGCCGCCCGGCGGGATTCCCTGCGGGCCAGCATGGCCACGGCCCGGGCCTCCCTGGCGGAAGCCACCCGATTACTGGAAGAAAGCGTATTGAAAGCCCCGTTTGCCGGCCAGGTAGAAGCCTTGCTGGTAGAGCGGGACGAATTTGTCGCCGCCGGGCAGCCGGTGGTTCGCCTGTCTTCGCCATTGGGCCGTGAAGTGGAAGTGCGGGTGCCCGCGCATCTGTTGGGTCATGTGCGGCTCGGGCAGGAGCTGCCGGTCTGGCTGGTGCAGGACCGCAACCGGGAGCCGGCTACCGGCACGGTGGTGGAAATTGCCCAGGGCAGTTCCATCCGTGGCGAGCTGCATCCGGTATTGGTGAGCCTGCCGCCGAATTCGCTTTCTGCCGGTGAACCGGTGGAGGTCGGCATTGCCCCGGTTCAGGAATCTGCGGTTACCGTGCCCCTGCTGGCGGTGATGCGGGACAGCACGGGCACCAGCGTGTTCCGGGTTGAAAATTCCGTGGCCTACAAGGTGCCGGTGGAAGTAGACCGGGTGATCGGCGAGCGGGTGATGATCCATACCGGTGCCCTGAACCCCGGTGACCAGGTGGTCTATGCCGGTATGACCCGGCTGGTGGATGGCGACACCGTGGAGGTGCGCTGATGACCCGCCGCCTGCTGAATTACCAGCGCTTGCTGGGCATGGTAGTGACCATGCTCTGTGTGCTGGGTATCGCCGCCTACAGCACCATGCCACGCCAGGAAGACCCTACCTTTCCGTACCGGGCCGGCATGGTGACTGTGAGCTATCCGGGCGCCAGCGCCGAGGCGGTTGAGCGCCTGGTACTGCGCCCGTTGACCGATGAACTGCGCCAGGTGGAAGAGCTGGACTGGAGCCAGGGCACAGCACGCACCGGCGTGGCGCTGGCCCGCCTGAAACTGCGTGATCACATCTACGACACTGACAGCGCCTGGGACCGGGTGCGCCAGGCCATGGAACGGGCACGGCAGGATTTCCCGGACGATGTCGGCCTGATGACCCTGGACGACCGGCTGATTGATATTCCTGCGGTGGTGTTGGCGGTGGGTGGTTCGTCGTCCGTCACCGAACTTTCCGGTGTGGCGGAGAAACTGAAGCAGAACCTGCTGGATATTCCCGGTATCTCCCGTATCGACCTAGAGGGCGACGCCGACGAACAGATTACCCTGGCGCTGGACGACGCCGCGCTTTACCGCCTTGGCGTAGCGCCCAAACGCATCCTGGATACCCTGGCCCGGCGAAACCAGACCATCCCCGGGGGCTTTGTGGTGGTGGAAGGCAAGCGGTTGTCGGTTCTTCCCAATACCGAGTTTGCTGATATCGACGCCATTCGCGCTACGCCCATCGAGTTGCCGGATGGCTCCCAGGTACCCCTGGCGGCAGCCGCGGAAGTCTGGCGCGGCCCGGCGGAGCCCCGGCAGCCGGAAACCTGGTTTGATGGTGAGCGGGTCGTGCTGCTTTCGGTGATCATGGAAGAAGGTTCCACCGACGCCATCCGTTTCGGCGAGCGTATTCGCGAGCGGCTGGAACAGGTACGTGCTGACTTCGAGCCCTACGAAATCCGCGAGATGTTCTTCCAGCCCGACAAGGTATCCGACCGGCTGGACGACCTGGCCTGGAGCCTGGTGCTGTCGGTGCTGATTATCGTAGCAGTGGTGTTTACCGGCATGGGCATTCGCATGGGGCTGCTGGTGGCATCCATCCTGCCTATGGTGGCCCTGATCAGTGTGGGGCTGTACGACCTGGGCGGTGGTGTGCTGCACCAGATTGCCGTGATCGGCATGGTGATCTCGCTAGGTATCCTGATTGATAACGCCATTGTGATTGTGGAGAACATCCAGGGTCACCTGGACGAAGGCATGCGCCGGCTGGATGCCCTGCGCAAGGCCGTTGGCGAGCTGGCCGGGCCACTGGGTGCGTCTACCGGCACCACGCTGGCGGCCTTCGCGCCCCTGCTGATGGCCAAGGGTGGTGCGGCTGATTTCACCCGTGGTGTGCCGGTGATGATCATGCTCACGCTGTCGGTCAGTTACCTGCTGGCCATTTCCGCCGTGCCGCTGCTGGCAGCCCGGTTCCTCAGGCCGCGAAAGAATATCCACAAAGACCGGTTGATGGGTCTGGCCCGTTCGCTGGGTGGCCTGGTGTATCGCTATCCGGGCCGCTTGATTGTCGCGGGCACTTTGTTGGTGGCCATCAGTGTGGGCATGACGCCGTTCATGGCCCAGCAGTTTTTCCCCAACGCAGACCGGCCCCGGGTGATTGTGGAAGTGTATCTGCCCGAAGGCACCGACCAGGCCCAAACCTCTGAGGCCGCTGCGGAGCTGGAACGGGCCATTCGCGCCCGCCCGGAAACCCTGGAAGTGCACCGGTTTGTCGGTTTCACCGGCCCGGCGTTTTACTACAACCTGCAACGAGCGCCCCAGGCGCCTAACCGGGCCAGGCTGGTGGTGCGTACGCCGGCACTCGAAGACACCACAGATCTCGTAGACTGGATTCGCCATGAGCTGGCGCCCACCGTGCCGGAGCTGGATATTTCTGCCGGTATCCTGGGGCAGGGGCCGCCGCGTACCGCGCCGGTTGAAGTGCGAATTTATCACCCCGATGACGCTACCCGTGCCCGTGCCACCGAGCAGGTGTTCAGTGTGCTGCGTGGCGTAACCGGCACCGTCGACGTACGGCACGACCTGGACATCGGTGTGCCCAGTATTGCCATCAACGTAGACGACGCCACCGCCGCCCGTTACGGCCTGACCCGTGCAGACGTAGCCCAGAGCCTGTACGGCCAGAGCTATGGCGTGGTGGCCGAGCGTTACCGGCAGGAAGATGATCCTATCCCCATCATCCTGCGCTCCCGGGAAGGCACCGCGCTGTCGCTGTCACGTCTGTTGTCGGTGAACACCTACAACGACCAGGGGGATGCCATTCCGCTGTCGGCCGTGGCCACGGTTGAAACCACCTGGGAGCCGGCGGCCCGATACCTGAGAAACGGCGTGCGGGTGAATGCGGTAACGGCGAACCTGGAAGAAGGCTACAGCTTCAGCCAGGCCCTGGACGGCTTGTTCGCAGCACTGGACGAACAACCCCTGCCCGCCGGTACCCGGGTAGAGCTGGGCGGTGATGCCGAAGGCTCCAACAATGCCAACAGTGCCCTGCTGACCGCAGCGCCCATCGGCATCCTGTTGCTGCTGTTTTTCCTGCTACTGCAGTTCAACTCCTTCCGTCGGGTTGGCATCATCCTGCTGACGGTGCCGCTGGCCACCGTGGGAATCTTCCCGGGGCTGGTGCTGTCCGGCTCTCCGTTCGGCTTTCAGTCGTTACTGGGGGTGATTGCGCTGGTGGGCATTGTGGTGAACAACGCGATTGTATTGCTGGATGTGATGGACAGGGAGTTGGAAAAAGGCCGGGCCATTGCCGATGCCGTGCGCACCGCCGTAGAACAACGCACCCGTCCCATCCTGCTGACCACAGCCACCACCGTGGCCGGCCTGCTGCCGCTGGCGTTCTCCAGCTCCACGCTGTGGCCACCCATGGCCTGGGCCATTATCAGTGGCTTGCTGGCTTCTACGGTACTGACCTTGCTGGTGATTCCGTCGGTGTGCACCAAGGTGATCAAACTGCCGGTGGCGGAACCGGAAAACGCCCCGGCCTGAGACAACAGGGCCGGGTAATTACCCGGCCCTGAACTCGTTCTTCGCCCGAATCATCAAACCCACGCGCTGCCCAACCGGCACATGGGGATTGGGAAACACCACCGCCTCCGGCGCCGTACCCACCCGGTAGCTGGTTTTGTCATCTTCCCAGATCACCGTGCCGGGCTGGTACTGGGTAAAATTCGCCACCTCATCCGGTACATGAAACCGGAACGACGGCCCCGTGTTCAACACCTCATGCACCACCTCGAACACCGTTAACCGGTCAAACGGCGGCCGGGCCTGTGGTGCGGCCGCTCCAGAAAACCGACGACGCAATGCCCGCTCAATACCCCGAAACCGTCGCAAATCATTCCGCCCGAACGCTTCAACCTTACCCAGCTCCACCGTAAAACTCTCGGCCTTCAAAAGGCTGGATGTAAACGACGAAAACACCGTGGATTCCTGATGCTGAAGCAGCAATGTCTCAACCTCTGCCTCCAGCAAAAACTCACACTGAGCCGCCGGCACCGACCGCCCCGGCACAAACGGATACAAGGCAAACCGCTCCCGCTTCGACGGCCGAATCGCCGTATGCAAATCATAGTGACTCAACGCCAGCCCATGATGCGCCATCGCAAACTGCCGGCACATCTCCTCCAGAAACTGCGCCCGCCGCGCCTCCGGCAACCCCTTATACTTCGCCTGCCCGTGAGCCCCGTTAAACAGCCGGTTCATATTCACATCCACAAACCGCTGCCCCGCCACCATCGCCGGCGGATTACCCAGAATCAGCAACACCGGACACCCCAGCTGCCACTCCCCGGCAAACAACTCCGACACCAACCCGTTTAAAACCTCAATCGGCGCCGTCTCATTCGCATGAACCCCGGCCGACACAATCAGCGCTTCATTGTTCACATTCTCCCGCCCGGCCGGCGGCGTCAGCCACAACACGCCGTTGGCCTTCCGTGAAACCTGTGTTCCGTCCGGCAGCTGTCGCTTGGTTTCGGGTAGGTCAGAGGAGGCAGAGGCCAGGGTGTGAGCCAGCCAGTCGGGGTGGAAGTCAAAGAGATGGTTTGAAGCGTTCATAGACTCTCCGCAGAGAAGAGGCGAAACAGGAAGCCCCGTCAGATGTTTGGGGACAGCCGGCAGGGAGCGCCTTCCGGGAATTTCGAAGGCCAAGGATGGCCTGAGAGAAGCGCACATGGATGTGCTCGTAGCGGTTCCCGGAAGGCGCTCCCTGCTGGCTGGCCTTGGCACCAATGCCGGCCGCCAGGAATCAGGAATTTGAACTCAGGAGTTTATGGGCCGCTGATGCCGCAAAAGATGATTTTCCAGTTTGCGGAAAACAAACACCAGAATAAACGTCAAAGCCATGTAGCAAAGCGCCACAAAAATAAACGCCTCAAAAGGAGCATAAAACCGCGAATAAATATTCCGCGCCGCCCCCGTAAGATCCACAATCGTCACCACACTGGCAATCGCACTCGCATGAAGCATAAAAATCACCTCATTCGAGTATGCCTGAACCGCCCGCCGCGCCGCACTCGGCAGAATAATCCGCCGCATCCGCAGGAACCAGTTCATACCGTAAGCCTTCGCCGCCTCAATCTCGCCATTGGGCGTGGAAATAATCGCCCCCCGGATAATCTCCGTGGTATAGGCGGCGGTATTCAGGGTAAACGCCAGCAGGGCAGGGTACAGCGGCTCCTTGAAAATCTCCCACCAGAAAGTGTCCTGAATACCCGGAATCTGGGCCACACCATAGTAAATGATATACAGCTGGATCAGCAGCGGCGTGCCGCGGAACAGATAGGTGTACAGCCAGATAGGGCCAGACACGAACGGATTCTTCACGGTGCGTAGAATCGCCAGCGGCACCGCCACCACCAGACCGATCAACAGCGACAGGAACACCAGGTGCACCGTAGTGACCAGGCCATCCCAGTACTCCATGAGGGTCATGGCATTAAAAATATCGTTCTGGTTCAGCCACTCGGCAATGAAATCAGGCATCACTTAATTCCCCCGAACCACGCCGACATTGGCCCGCTTGTCGAGCCACTTGATGAACAACTCCGAACCCGCCGTCAGCGCCAGATAAACCGCCGCCACCGGAATAAAGAAGTGGAACGGCATGCGCTCGGCCTTGGCAGCTTCTTCCGCCACCCGCACCATATCGGTCAGGCCGATGATCGACACCAGCGCAGTCGTTTTCAGCAGCACCTGCCAGTTATTGCCGATGCCGGGCAGGGCATGGCGCAGCATCTGCGGAATCATCACTCGGCGGAAGGTGTGCCAGGTGGAAAAACCATAAGCCCTGGCGGCCTCGATCTGGCCCTTCTCAACGGCCAGGAACGCGCCCCGGAAGGTTTCCGTCATATAGGCGCCGAAAATCAGCCCGATGGTCACCACGCCAGAGATGAACGGATCGAACTGGAAGAAAAAGTCGATTTCATGGGTTTCCCACAAATAGTCCGACAGGGCATTCACAGCTACCTGGCCGCCGTAATAGAACAACAGCATCATCACCAGGTCTGGCACGCCACGAATCAGCGTGGTGTAGGCGGTGGCGACACCGGTCAGCACCCGGCTGCCAGAGAGCTTCGCCGAGGCGCCAAGCAGGCCCAGAGTGAGGGAGAGTGCTAGTGAGAAGAAGGCCAGTTCAATGGTAACCACAGCGCCTTCAGCGAGGGCCGGGCCATAGCCTTTCAGATCAAGCATGGGAATGTCCGGAAAGCAGGGGAGCAGCCATCAGGCTGCTCCCGGGGTCAGGTTAAATCTTGATGTCGTAGTTGAAGTATTTCTGCATGATGGTGTCGTAGGTACCATCTTCTTTCAGCTTCTTCAGGGCCGCGTTCACGTCGTCAGCCAGCTTGGCATCACGCTTGCGCATGGCAACGCCCACACCTTCGCCCAGCTTAACCGGCTCGCCCACTTCCTTGTAGCCTTCCTTGTTCAGAACGGTCTGCTCACCCACCGGATAGTCTACGAAAACCACGTCCAGACGCTGGCCTTCCAGGTCCAGGACCATGTCTTCAGCGGTGGTGTAGCGCTTGATGTTCACCACGCCACCCATGTTCTCGGTTACGTAGGTGTCCATGGTGGTGCCGCGCTGCACGCCCACGGTCTTGTCTTTCATGGCGTCCATATCGGTGACGTCAGTGTTGAAAGACTCAGGGCCGAACCAGCCGCCCGGGGTGATGTAGTACGGCTCGGAGAACAGTACCCGCTCGGCGCGCTCCGGAGTGATCGACATGGAAGACATGATCAGGTCGAATTTACGGGCCAGCAGGCCGGGAATCATGCCGTCCCACGCCTGGATAACGAACTCGCAGTTGGCCTGCAGTTCTTCGCACATGGCGGTGGCCAGCTCAACTTCGAAGCCGGTCAGTTCGCCATTGTCATCGCGGTACTCGAACGGCTCGTAGGGAACATCAAAGGCGATCCGCAGATCCTGGGCCTGGGCGGTGCCGGTCATCATGGCCAGGGCACAGCTTGCTGCAACAATCAGTTTTTTCATGTGTCACTTCTGCAGTAATTTGCCGTTAAGGCTTTATTCCTTGTGGAAGTTTCAGTTCCGTTACCGGTTTCAAGATAGCACCGGCATTCAGAACTTGGGAGCAAGAAATTGCTTCATGCGCTCGGATTCCGGGTGATCGAACACCTTGTCCGGCGATCCCTGCTCCTCAATCACGCCCTGATGCAAGAACAGGACCTGAGTAGACACATCCCTTGCAAAAGCCATCTCGTGGGTAACCACAATCATGGTGCGGCCTTCCTCGGCCAGACTTTGCATAACTTTCAATACTTCGCCCACCAGCTCCGGGTCCAGGGCCGAGGTGGGTTCGTCAAACAGCATCACTTCCGGCTCCATGGCCAGGGCACGGGCAATGGCCGCACGCTGCTGCTGGCCGCCGGACATCTGGGCCGGGTAGTAATCCTTGCGCTCATAGATGCCGACTTTGTTCAGATACGCCTCGGCCCGCTCGATGGCTTCCTTTTTAGGAATTTTCAGGACATTCACCGGGGCTTCTATAATGTTTTCCAGAACGGTCATGTGGGACCACAGGTTAAAACCCTGGAAGACCATGGAAAGCCGGGCGCGAATCAGTTCTACCTGCCGGTTATCGGCCGGAATGCGCTCGCCTTTGCGGTTGTTTTTGAACCGGATTGGGTCACCGTGCACGATAATGTCGCCGGAAGTGGGTGTTTCCAGCAGGTTAATGCAGCGCAGAAAGGTACTTTTACCTGAACCGGAGCTGCCGATCAGGGAAACCACGTCGCCCTTGCGGGTTTCCAGAGAGATGCCCTTGAGGACTTCAAGCTGATCAAAGGTCTTGTGGATGTCCCTGCAAATCAGAGGCGCGGGTTCCGCCATGGGGTGACTCCTGGGGGCTGTCATTCAAAGGCGCATGTTTTACGGACTGTAGCCGTGGAAATCAATACCGCTTTGTAGGGTTTTGGTGAAAATAGCAGCAGTTTCCTGAAGGTCATTCTGGCGTAATCATTGATCAATGCAAGCATTTTGCGGCTTCAGGCATCCGTCGATTCTGTCATCAGGGCTTCCAGTTCTTCCGGTGCGGGAATGCGCAGCAGTTTGTCCCCTTCTTTCTCCATCTCCTTCATGGTGTGCCGTACAAAGCGCACATGGGCAGTCGCAACCTTGCGGGCCTGGTCTGGCTTTGAGGCCATGATGGCCTCATACAGTTGCCGGTGCTGGCGCATGATAGTACGGCGCATATCCTCTCTCGGATTGAGATTAGACACCGACGCCTGGACGGTCAGCAGCATCATGTTCTTAAGGCCATCCAGGATGTGCACAAGAATCGGATTGTGGGACGCCTCTACGATGGCATGGTGAAAGCGATGATCCGGTCGCGCATTGCTGAGCGGGTCGGTGGCTTCCAGTGCGCGGAAGGCCTGGGTCAGTCGGTGCCGGTCCTGGTTGGTGGCGCGCTGGGCGGCCAGAAAAGCGGCCTGGCCTTCCAGCTGTTCGCGCACTTCCAGCAGGTCGTAAAGGGTGCGGGTGTGGCCCTGATAAAGGTACATCAGCGGGCTGTTGCTGCCGGAGGTGCCGGATTCCGGAACGATACTGGCCACGAATGATCCCTTGCCGTGGCGGGTTTCAATGACACCCCGTGCCTGCAATTCGTGCAGGGCCTCCCGTACGACCGAGCGTGATACGCCAAGCCGGGCCACCAGCTGGCGCTCAGAAGGAATTTTCTGGCCCGGGGCCAGCCCGCCTTCCAGAATCAGGTGTTCGAGTTTGTAGGAGATTTCTCTGGATATGCCCATGACTTTTCTGCTGGTCTGACCAGTTTCGGGTTATACAGAGCAGTTTACGCCAAGTTTGCCAATGCCGACAAACCCCATGAATCATGCAGGGTTAGCCGGTTTCCCAAAAATCTGCGTGCAACAAACTGGTCGGACCAGTAATGAAAAAGATAGACGTGTTGCCACGGTGCGGTGAGTATTTCCGGTTATCCGAGACAACAAGTAACGTATAGAGGTGATGACCATGATGACCATCAAACGCCTGGACATCAGTGATGCCCGCCTGCTGATCAAAGGCGCCGCAGACAAGGCCCGGGATATTGGCGTACCCATGTGCATTGCCGTCGTGGACGAATCCGGCAACCTGGTCGCCTTCGAGCGAATGGATGGCGGCAAGACCACCAGCGTGATCATCGCCCAGGACAAAGCCTTTACCGCCGCAGCCGCACGTAAAGCAACCCATGACTACAATGCCGCCAACGTGCCCGGCAATCTGGCCTTTGGGATTCACACCGAAGTGGGCGGTCGGCTCAGCACCGTGGGTGGCGGCTTGCCGGTGATCGTGGATGGCGAGGTGGTCGGCGGAATTGGCCTGAGCTCCGGTACGCCCCGGCAGGATATGGATTGTGCTCAGGCCGGTATCGACTACTTTCTTAGCAATCGCTAACCAACATTCGAGAATGCTATGACTACCAGAGCGAAGGTCAGCAAGTCGGCATTGGCTGAGCAGTTCCGAGCCTTTATCGACCCGGATTTCGTGATCACGGATGACGAAACCCTCAGGCCCTATGAGTGCGACGGCCTTGCCATGTACCGGGAAATGCCCATGCTGGTTGTTCTGCCGGAAACGGTAGAACAGGTGCAGCGGGTGATGCGCATCTGCCACGAACACGGCGTGCCGGTGGTGGCCCGCGGCGCCGGTACCGGACTGTGCGCCGGCGCCATGCCCCATAAAGAGGGGGTGGTGCTGTCGCTGGCCAAGTTCAACCGGATTCTGAACATCGACCCGGTGGGGCGTACCGCACGCCTGCAGCCTGGTGTCCGCAACCTGGCCATCAGTGAAGAAGCGGCCCAATACGGCCTTTATTACGGCCCGGATCCATCCTCCCAGATTGCCTGTACCATCGGCGGCAACGTGGCGGAGAATTCCGGCGGTGTGCACTGTCTTAAGTACGGCCTGACCGTACACAACATCCTGAGTGTGGAAATGATCACTGCCGAGGGTGACCGGGTGACGGTGGGCAGTGATGGCCTGGACAGTTGCGGCATGGACCTGCTGGCCTTACTGACCGGTTCTGAAGGTTTGCTGGGTGTCGTCACCGAGGTGAAGGTAAAGCTGCTGCCCAAGCCGGAAGTGGCCCAGGTGATCATGGCGGGTTTTGACAGTATCGAAAAAGCCGGCGATGCGGTGGGTGGCGTGATTTCCCACGGCATTATTCCCGGCGGCCTGGAAATGATGGATGGCCACGCCATTATCGCCGCCGACGATTTCTGTGGCGCCGGTTACCCAAGGGACGCCAAAGCCCTGCTGCTGTGTGAAGTGGACGGCACGAAAGAGGAAGTGCACGAGCACATCGCAGAGGCCGAAGCCCTGTTCCGCAAGCTTGGAGCCACGTCTATCCGAACCTCTCAAAGTGAAGAGGAGCGGGCGCTGCTGTGGAAAGGCCGCAAATCGGCATTCCCGGCGGTGGGTCGGATTTCGCCGGATTACTACTGTATGGATGGCACCATTCCGCGCCGGCACCTGGCGAGGGTATTGCTGGAAATGGAAAAGATGTCTGAAGAGTTCGGCCTGCGTGTGGCCAACGTGTTTCACGCCGGCGATGGCAACCTGCACCCGCTGATTCTCTTTGATGCCAACGTACCCGGCGAATTCGACAAGGCAGAAGCCTTCGGCAGCGCCATTCTGGAGCTGTGTGTGGAAGTGGGTGGTTGCATTACCGGTGAACACGGCGTGGGTGTGGAGAAGATCCGCCAGATGGCCGTGCAGTTCAATGATGAAGAGCTGCAGCAGTTCCACGAGGTGAAAGCGGCCTTCGATGCCACCGGCATTCTGAACCCGGGCAAGGGGGTGCCCACCCTGAAATTCTGCCAGGAATACCGATCCATCGAGCACAAGCAACACAAGCACCAACAGGCGGATGCTGCCCATGGCTGATCAGATTCAAACGTTACAGGAGCAGGTGCTCCAGACCCGCAGTAACGGGCAGAAACTCAACATTGTAGGTGGTGGAACGAAATCGTTCATGGGGCGCCAGGGCAGCGCTGAAGCAGGCACGCTCAGTCTGGCCGAACACACCGGCGTGGTGGAATACCATCCGGTGGAGCTGGTACTGACGGTACGCGCAGGCACCCCCCTGAAAGAGATCGAAGCGGTGCTGGCGGAGCAGGGCCAGTGTCTGCACTTTGAACCACCGCATTTCGGGGATGCCTCCACCATTGGTGGCACCCTGGCCTGTAACCTGTCCGGCCCTGCCAGGCCCTGGGCTGGCTCGGTCAGGGATCAGGTACTGGGTATTCGCCTGTTGAACGGCAAGGGCGAGCACCTGCGGTTTGGTGGCCAGGTAATGAAGAACGTGGCGGGCTACGATGTTTCCCGCTTGCAGGCCGGTGCCATGGGAACCGTTGGCGTCATCACCGAGATCAGTCTGAAAGTCATGCCCAAGCCGGCCGCTACCACAACCCTGGTGCGTGAGATGACCATGGACGAGGTGGTGGAATACATGAACCTCCGCGCCGGTGAACCCAAACCGATTACCGGTGCCTGCTGGGTGGATGGCAAGGTCTACCTGCGTCTGGCCGGTGCAAAGTCTGCCGTTGAGGCGACCGCGGAGCAATGGGGTGGCCAGGTTCTGGCGGACGGCGAGCAGTTCTGGCGGCAGGTGCAGGACATGCAGCACCCCTTCTTTGATGACCCGGAACTGCCCCTGTGGCGTTTCTCCGTGGACTCTACCGCGAAAACGCCTGAGTTGGACGGCCCCTGGATGATCGACTGGGCTGGCTCCCAGCGCTGGTATCGTGGCCAGGCTTCCCTTGATCAGCTGGAGCCCCTGGCCCGGGCTGCGGGCGGCCAGGTCAGCCTGTTCCGGGGTGGAGATCGCACCGGCGAGGTGATGCACGGCCAGCCCCAGGCCCTGAAAACCATACAGCAGCGCGTGAAAAAATCGTTCGACCCCGACGCTATCTTCAACCCCGGTCGCCTCTACAGCTGGTTGTAATTATGCAAACGAATCTGGTTCAACACTTCGCCAACACCCCGGAAGGCCAGGAAGCCGAAGAGATTCTGCGGGCCTGTGTGCATTGCGGCTTCTGCACCGCAACCTGTCCGACTTACCAGGAACTGAACGACGAGCGAGACGGCCCCCGTGGCCGCATCTATCTGATGAAGATGTTCCTGGAAGGCGGTGAGGTTACCGAGAAAACCCGCGAGCACCTCGACCGTTGCCTGACCTGCAGAAGCTGCGAAACCACCTGTCCGTCGGGTGTGAAGTATGGCCGACTGGTGGATATCAGCCGCGGCCTGATCGACAAGGAGTTACCCCGAAAACCCCGGGAGAAATGGCTGCGCTGGGCACTGACCCGCCTCCTGCCTGACCGCCGGCTGTTCGGGCTCATGCTGCGAGTGGGCCAGGCGTTCCGGCCGGTGTTGCCGGAAAAGCTGCGTACCAAGGTGCCGCCACGCCGGCAGGCCAGTCCGTGGCCAGCCTCCAGTCACAGCCGTGTAGTGCTGGCCCTGGCTGGTTGCGTTCAGCCGTCGGCTGCACCCAACACCAACGCCGCCGCTGCCCGGGTGCTGGACAAGCTTGGCATCACCATGGTGGAAGCCCCGGAGGCCGGTTGCTGTGGCGCGGTGAACTATCATTTGTCCGAGCATGAGCGTGGCCTGGAGCAGATGCGCCGCAACATTGATGCCTGGTGGCCAGCCATTGAAGCCGGGGCGGAAGCCATCATCATGACAGCTTCTGGCTGTGGTGCCATGGTCCAGGATTATGGTCATTTGCTGCGGGATGACCCGGTCTATGCCAATAAGGCCCGAAAGGTGAGTGAACTCTGCACAGATCTGGGTGCTTTCCTGTTGAAAGAGGACCTTGAACCGCTGAAGGCCAGTGCCAATGCCGGTAAGGTGGCGTTCCACTGTCCGTGCACACTGCAGCACGCGATGAAGCAAAGCGGGGTAGTGGAGCAGGTGCTCGCCAGGGCTGGCGTTGAGCTTGCTGCCACCAGAGACAAGCACCTGTGCTGCGGCTCGGCCGGCACCTATTCCATCACCCAGCCGGAAATGAGCCAGAGGCTGCTGGACAACAAGCTGAAAGCACTAACGATGGATAACCCGGTGCGGATTGTAACGGCCAACATTGGTTGCCAGTTGCACCTGGAGAGCAAGGCGGAAGTGCCGGTTAACCACTGGATCGAGTTGCTGGACCGTTAACGGCGCCCCTGAACCTGCCTGCATTTTAGGGTATAGTCCCTGCGCTCCGGCCCCGCCGTTCCCATCGGCGGGGCGCTTTACTGACCAATTCACAGGATGTGAACCCATGCCAAGGACCCTGGCCCTGAGCCTGCTATGTGTGGCGCTGGCAACACCCGCGACCGCTGAGATCTACCGCTGGACGGATGCCAACGGCGCCATCCACTTCTCCGATACGCCTCCCAAACAGCAGCGGCATGCCAGTGTGACGGTACAGCCGCCGGTGACTGTGCCCATGAGTGAGAACATCCGCCAGGCCGACAAGGTGCGCCGGAGCCGGGCTGAAGTGGACCGCCTGCTGGAGCCCGGTTCCAACGACCGCTATGCCCGGGCCCGGGAAACCGCAAAACTGGCCAGACAGTGTGAGAAATACCGAAAGCAGCTGGACCGGATTCAGGGCCAGCTCAGGGCCGGATACGGCAATGACCGGGGCAACAGGCTGCGGCAAAAACGGCGCCAGATCAGTCAGTTATACAGCCGGGAGTGTATGCTCAATTAATCGGGTTTGCGGAAAACTCTGATTGCTGTTTGATAATAATTACTGTTAGCTATCTACCTTGCACAGGAGGTAGATTTTGTCCCACTTTCAGCTCGCACTGTTACTCGGCATGACCGTTGCGCTGGGGCCGTTGGCCCTGGATGCGTATTTGCCGGCGTTTCCCAGCATCGCCGATGGCTTCGGTATTCCCCATGCCGATGTTGGCCTTACCCTGAGTGCCTATGTGGCGACGCTGGGGCTTGCGCAGCTGGTGGGTGGGCCGCTGTCTGACCGTTACGGGCGCCGGAACATCCTGTTTGCGGGGCTTGCGGTGTTTGCGGTGGCCAGCCTGATGGTAGCTCTGGCCGACACCCTCTCCAGCATGATCGCCTGGCGTGTGGTGCAGGGCATCGGTGGTGCCTTCTGTGCCGTATCGGTACCGGCCATTGTGCGGGACCAGGTTGGCGGGCAGGAAGCCGCCCGGCTGTTCGGGCTGATCGGCTTGATCATGTTTATTGCCCCGGCGGCGGCACCGTCCCTTGGTGCCCTTATGCTGGCGCTGGGCGACTGGCACCTGATCTATGTATTCCTGGCCGGCTACGCCTTCTTCCTGGCCGTGGTGCTTCAGCTGGCTTTGTTTCCCCGTCTCAAGCCCCGGCCCCGGCCCCGGGCAACAACTCCCGTCAAAACCCTGGTGACCAACTACATGCTGGTGCTCAGGCACCGCACCACCATGCGATTTATCGGCATCCAGGTAATGAGCTTCAGCAGCATGATGCTGTTTATCACCCATTCGTCATTCATCTACCAGGAGTGGTTCGGGCTGTCGAACAGCACCTTCTCCATGCTGTTTGCTGCCAACATTGGCTTGATGGCGGTGTTGAACCTGGTCAACCGGCCACTGCTGCGCACCTTCTCATCGGTGGTTTTGCTGCGGGTGCAGGTGGTTATCCAGTTCGTGATGCTGCTTGGCCTGGTTGCGGTGGTTATGATGGACGGACCCTTGTGGGCGGTGGCCGGATTTATTATCGCCGCGGTGGGCTGTCAGGGCGGTATTGTGCCCAATAACATGGCGAATGCCCTGGAGTTCTTCCCGCATATGGGCGGCACTGCGGCGGCTATGCTGGGGGCGTCCCAGTTTACCCTGGCCGGTGCCATCAGCGCCCTGTCTGCGGCATTCGGGGGTGAAGCGTTGCTGCCGATTGCCCTGAGTATGCTTGCCTGCTCAGTGGGAGCAGTGTTGCTGTCACTGGGCGCCCCGGCGGCAGTGGCCCGGGAGAAAGCCGCAGAAGCGGCGGCGGAGGCTGCGGTCTGAGGTTCAGGCCGCGCTGAAGTTGCTGTTGCGCCGCACATTCACCAGCAGCGGGCTGCCGGTGGCGGGGTCCTGAATCAGGTCGCAGCTTACCCCGTAAAGGTCCTGCACAAGCTCCGGCGAGACAATCTCCGCGGGAGTGCCTTCCTCAATAATCTTCCCGGCTTTCATGGCCACCATGTGATCCGCATAGCGGCAGGCGCTGGCCAGGTCGTGCACTACCATGGCGATGGTCTTGCCTTGCCCGCTCAGGGTGCGAATCAGTTCAAACACTTCAATCTGGTGGCCCAGGTCTAAAGCCGAGGTGGGTTCGTCCAGCAGCACCGAGCCCTTTGCCGGTGCGTGGATGCGGGCCAGGCCGTTCAGCAGGGTGGATTTGCCGCAACCGTTGGGGCCGACAATGGCGGTCACCTTGCCAGTGGGCAGGGTCACGCTCAGGTTTTCGGCCACGGTGAACTGGCGATGGGCCAGGGTAATGCTGTCTGCCGCCAGGGTCGCGGTTTGTGCAGGGTTCATGTCAGGCTCCTTCGGGAAGGTTTCAGCAGAATCCACAGCAGGTAGGGGCTGCCAACAATGGCGGTAATGATGCCCACCGGAATTTCCAGTGGCGAAAACAGGGTGCGCCCGAGCAGGTCTGCTGCCACCATAAAAGTGGCTCCGGCCAGCGCCGAGGCCGTCAACGGAACCTTGCCGGGCCGGCAGATGGTTCGGGCCAGCTCCGGTGCCAACAGGGCAATGAGCCCCACCGGGCCGCATACAGACACCGCCAGGCCGGTGAGCAACACCGACAGCGCCAGCCCCAGAATACGGGTCGCTTTCAGGCGGGTGCCCAGGGCGATCGCTACAGCATCGGAAAACTGCAAGGTATTCAGGGCCCGGCTGATCAACATCAGGATGGCATAGCCGGCGGCCAGGCCGATAGCCAGTACCAGCACGCTGTTGCCGGAGCGGGCATTCAGGCTGCCCACGGTCCACGGATAGGCGGCGTTGGCAGCGTCGATGGCCACCCGGCTGAGCATCACCTGGGTGACCGCGCCAGCGATGGCGCCAATGCCGATGCCGGCCACAATAAACCGGTAGCCCCGGGTGCCGTTGGCGCCGGCCAGGCCAAAGGCGATGGCAGTAGCGCAGGCAGCACCGGCCAGGGCCATGGCAGAGGGGGCCAGCGACAGGCCCACACCCACCACGGATGCTACGGCAAAGGCAGTGGCGGCGTTATCGATACCGATTATGCCCGGCGTGGCCAGGCGGTTCCGGGCCAGGGTCTGCATCAGGCAGCCGGCCATGGCCAGGGCTGCGCCGCTGAGCAGGCCGGCAACAACCCGGCTAAGACGCAGTTCATTGACGACAAAGGCGGTCATTGGGTCTGCGTTGCCCATGAGGGACTGCAGAACATCCGGTGGTGGGACCTGAACGGTGCCCATCGATAGCGATGTGATCACCGCCAGTAGCAGCAAAACCAGCAGGCTGCTGTTGGCAAGGGTGGTGCGTTTATCCGGCATGATTAATCAGTAAACCTCAGGGTTACAGCGACGGCATACGGCCGGCACGAACAATGGCCAGCAGCACCGGGGCGCCGATCAGTGCGGTGACTACACCAAGGGGCAGTTCCGCCGGGGCGGCTATCAGGCGTGAGACCACGTCTGCGGCCAGCACCACCGCCGGGCCCACCGGCACACACAGCCACAGGGTTTTGCGGATATCCGGCCCGGCAAAGGCCCGGGCAATAAAGGGCACCACCAGCCCGACAAAGATCAGCGGCCCGGCCAGGGCGGTGGCTGAACCCACCAGCAAAGCGACCGTGAGCACGATCAGGAACATTGCCCATTTGAGAAGCTCGGTACCCATGGCCTGGCTGGCCGGCCCCTGCTTAGCGGAGGGCATTGTTCCGGATACTGGAACAGATCATATCAACACCTGAACCCTTGCCTTGTGTTAATGTAGTCGCAACTAATAATGATTCGCATCTGCATGGCGAGTCAAAAGTCAACGTTGCACAACACAAGGAGCTTTCATGCGTCGTCCTCTTCTGGCCTCCGCGATCGCACTGGTGAATGCCGGAGCTGCTTTTGCCCAGCCGGCCCCGGTTGAACTTGGTGAAATTGTAGTTACAGCATCGGGGTTTGAGCAGAACATCTCCGATGCGCCGGCGAGTATTTCGGTGATCTCCAGTGATGAACTGGCCAAGAAATCCTACAAAAGCATTGTCGATGCGGTGAATAACATTCCGGGTGTGTACGTTACCGGTGGTGGTGGGGCACAGGACATCAGCATCCGGGGCATGGACGATAGCTACACGCTGTACCTGGTGGACGGTCGGCCGGTGTCTGCCGGCCGCTCGGTAAATACCAACGGCCAGGACGGTGGCAAGCAGATTGCCCTGCCGCCGATTTCAATGATCGAACGGGTGGAAGTGATCCGCGGGCCTATGTCTTCGCTCTATGGCTCTGAGGCCATGGGTGGCGTCATCAACATCATCACCCGTAAAAACCGGGGTGAGTGGGCTGGCACTGTTTCCTCCGAATACACCAAGTCCTTTAACGATGTGAGCAACGACAGCAAGCAAACCAGCCTGTTTGCCGGTGGTGCGTTGGTGGAAGGTTTGTTGAGTGCCGAGGTTAATGCGTCCTGGGCGGGTGACGATGAAAGCGATTTCGCCGGCGCCGACGATTCCGCCAGAAGTACCCCGGAAAGTAAGCGCACGATGGGCGGAGCCAAGCTGATTTTCACTCCGGATAACCAAAACGAATTTGCCCTGAGCTATGACAGCTCCCGCCTGGAAGAAACCAGCACTCCGGGCAAAAGCGTGGCCCTGGATGAAACCGGGTCAACCTACATCTACGACAAAGACGTTTACGTGCTCTCCCACGCCGGTAACTACGGTAACTGGATGACCAGGAGCTTTGTTCAGCACGATCTTTCCGAGCGGGTGCAGGACCAGACCAAGAAAGAGCAGGTGTCGATGCTGGATACCCAGGCAACACGGTTCTGGGGTGATCATGTGGTTACCGTGGGTGGCCAGTACAAGCAGGAAAAACTGACTGACGAAACCAACGGTTTGCTCACCTCCAATATCCCGGGTGCCGTGCGCAGTGTTGACCGCTGGATTGCCGCTGTTTACTCGGAAGTGGAGTGGGGCCTGACCGACGACTTCTCGGTGACCACCGGCCTGCGTTACAACGACGACGAACTGTTTGGCGGCGAGTTCTCGCCCCGGGTCTATGCGCTTTACGACCTGACGTCTGAGCTGACCCTGAAAGGCGGCGTGTCGACCGGCTATCGCCAGCCCGGACTGGCGGATGTCACGGAAGGGTTTGGCCGTGGCACCGGTGGCGCTGGCTCGCCTGCACCTCACCCGCGAGCACTGATTATTGGCAACCCGGATCTCGATCCGGAATCCAGCATCAGTTATGAAGCCGGCCTGGTCTTCGACAGCCGGGCCATGGGCCTGAATGCGAGCGTGATGCTGTTCCAGACCGATTTCAAAGACAAGATTGCGGAAGATCGCTTCTGCGAATCCCCGAACGGTGACGGGGATGATCCGGGCACCTGGACCTGTAGTTTTCAGGGTAATGACTATCTGTTCCTGAGTACCCGGGCCAACATCGACGAAGCCGAAATGCGCGGTATCGAGCTGACGCTCGACTACGACCTGACCGATGCGGTAACCCTCAGTTCCAGCTACACCTACACCGATTCTGAGCAGAAAACCGGTGATTTCAAGGGGGAGCCCCTGAACAAGGTTCCCGAACACATGGCCAACGCCAACCTGGACTGGCAGGCAAGCGGCCGGCTGAACCTGTGGTTCCAGACTAACTATCGTGGCGAAACCAGTGACTTCCTTGGCCGCAGAGATATGGAGAGCGGAACGCCGGGTTACACGCTGATGGATGTGGGCTTGTTGTACAGGCTGACGGATACCGCCCGGGTAACAGCGGGTCTGTACAACCTCGCCGATAAAGAAATTACCAACGATGACTATGGCGTGGTGCTGGACGGCCGCCGCCTGAACCTTGGCCTTGCGGTCGACTTCTAAGGAGAATTGCATGAACTCACTGAAACTCACCCTGACCGGAGCCCTGGCAGGCCTCACGCTCGCGGGTTGCGCAACCACCACTTCGGTCACCGGCCCGACCGTGGTCAGCTATGACCACGGTGCCCTGGACACCCTGCTGGAGCTGGGTTTGGAAGATAAGGTCCTGGCCATTCCCAAGCAGGGGCTGCCGGACTACCTGGCTGATCTTGGGGCCAAACTGCCAGATGCCGGCAGCCTGAAAGAACCTGACCAGAAGCTGCTGGCAGACCTGCAGCCGGGGCTTGTGCTGATGACCGGTCGTCAGGGCGCTGAAGCACAGGTTTCGGCAGCAAAGGTTGCCCCCGTGCGCGATGTAACTCTGGCCACAGGCGACTTTCGTGATGCGGTAAGCGCCAATGTTATCAGCCTGGCGAGTTACTATGGCCTTGAAGAAACCGCCGAGCTCAAGCTTGGCGAACTCTGGCAGCATGTAGGTGAACAGAAAGCGGAATTGGCCGATGCCGGCACAGTGACCGTGGTTACCCACAACGCTGGCAACTTCTCGCTGCGCCAGGAAGCAGTGGTTTACCAGATGCTGGAACTGACGCCGGCAACGGTACCGGCCAGCGTGCAGCCGGTGGTGCGGGGTGAGCGCACGTTCTATCCGGTGAAGGCCGAGACACTGGCCGAAATGGCGCCGGATACGTTGCTGGTGGTGGACCGCAGCGCCGCCATTGGTGCCGAACCGCTGAAGCCGGAAATACTGGAAGCCGCCATGGCTGATGCCGGCGCCGACACCGATGTTGTGGTGCTGAACCCGGGCCTCTGGTATCTCTCTGGCGGTGGCCTGCAGAGTGTGCGCCTGCAGGTGGATGAGGTGGTTAACGCGGTGCGTTAATGTCCGTGCCTTAAAACAAAAAGGCCCCCTGGAGAGATCCGGCGGGCCTTTTTTGTTCGAAGAAACGCTGCCTTCAGGCCCGTTTGAAACTCGCGAGCGCGACCGCTGCTGTTACGAACAGCCCGCCGAACACCCTGTTCATTTGCCGCTGGCGTTTCGGCGTGGTCATAAACCGGAACAGCTGGCTGGCGAGCAGAGCGTAGCCCGCCATCACCAGTATATCGACCAGGATGAGGGTTGCCCCCATGGTGGCCAACTGCTGCCCATGGGCCGCGCCGGCCACCAGAAACTGCGGGAACAGGGCAATCAGGAAAATCGTGGCTTTCGGGTTGGTGAGGTTCACCAGTGCGCCATTCCAGAACTGCTGGCGGGGACTGAATCCGGACAGGTCTGCGCGGGAGGCCTCCACCGGTTGCTCCCGCCATTTCTGGATACCCAGCCAGATCAGATAAGCCACGCCAATCCACTTGATGACCATAAGTGCTGTATTGGATGAAGCCACAATGGCGCCCAGGCCTGCGCCCACCAGCACAATCTGTACGCCATATCCGAACTGCTGGCCGGCAATGGTTGGTAAAGACTTACGAACACCATAACGCAGGCCGCTGCTCATGGAGTTGACCGCGCCGGCACCCGGAGAAACACTGATCAGAAGGGCTGCGACCAGAAATGTGAGCCACACAGTGAGTGTCATTGCTTACGCTCGCGAAATTCAGGGAAGTGATATAATACGCGCCGTTAGAACCGAGCCAAACGAGGAGATACCGAGATGGCCAGAAAAAAGGCGAAAGCCACACAGCACAGTGCCGTGCAGCGGGAACTGAGAACACCAAAATACCAGATGCGCGTGGTTGAAGACAAAACCAGGTACAAGCGCAGCCGGGACAAAAGTGTGCGGATGGAGGGCTTCCGCAAAGCTGCGTGAGCGTGGTTTTACGAAAGCCTTCCTTTCTGCCTGCCGGCTCCGGCGAGAACTGTCATAAAAGCTTCACAGTTGCTGTCTTGGTGCCTGTTACCCTGTAATGTTTGGTAACAACGGATACAGCAGGAGCTCCCGTCCATGAGAATCATCGCCTTCTACAGCCCCAAGGGTGGCGTAGGCAAAACCGCCGCCGCAGTGAACACCGCTTATCTCGCCAGCCGCGCCAACATCAGCACACTGCTTTGGGATCTCGACCCACAAGGGGCTGCCAGTTTTTACCTGGCGGGTGCGGAGGTCGTCAAAGGCCGTAAGCTGTCCAAGCTGTTAGAAGGCAAATCCCCCATTGCCCGCTTTATCCACGAAGACGTCTACCCCAATCTCGACTTTATCCCCGCCCACAGCAGCTTTCGCAACTTCGATATCAAGCTTGAGCACGAGGAAGGGCACAACGTCCTGAAAGACCTGCTGGCTCCGCTGTCTGAAGACACCAGTCTGGTGGTTCTGGACTGCCCGCCGACACTCTCGCGCTTGACCGAACAGGTGCTGGAAATGGCCGATAAGGTATATGTGCCAATGGTGCCTACCTGGTTGTCCCTCAACAGCTGGAACCAGTTACGGGAGTTTGTGAAAGACAAAAAGCTGGGTAACAAGAAACTCCGGCCGTTTTTCTCCATGGTCGACCGTCGCAAGAACCTGCACCGGGAGATACTGGGTCAGTCTGCGGAGTTGCTTGGCGCGCCGGTCAATGTGGCTGTTCCCTACGCAAGTGTTGTCGAGCGAATGGGAGAAGAGGGCAAGCCGCTGGAGCTTCTGGCATCGAATACGCCAGCGGCGGCGGAGTTTCGAAAGCTTTGGGAGAGTGTTCGAAAGGATCTTTGGGCTCGCTGACGCGGAAAATGTTAAAGTCGCCGGTCTTTCCCTGATATCCGGAGGCCCGATGACCGCCCTGAACACCCTGCAAATCGACACCGGCGACAACCCCGAAACCACCATCATCTGGTTGCACGGCCTGGGCGCCAGCGGCCACGATTTCGAGCCGGTGGTTCCGGAGTTCCGGTTTTCCCGCGAGAAGCCGGTACGTTTCATCTTCCCCCACGCCCCCGAGCTGCCGGTAACCATCAACGGTGGTTACGTGATGCCAGCTTGGTACGACATCCTCGCCATGGACGTAGACCGAAAGGTGGATGCCGAACAACTGCGGGCCTCGGCGGCGATGGTGGCAGAGCTGATCCGGCAGGAGCGGGAGCGTGGCATTGCCAGCGAGAACATCATCCTTGGCGGCTTCTCGCAGGGCGGTACGGTGGCCTATGAGCTGGCACTGAGCTATCCCGAGCGACTAGGTGGCCTGTTCGCCCTCTCCACCTATTTTGCCACCGCTGATTCTATCGGGCTGAGCGAGGCCAATCGCCAGCTTCCCGTCTTTATTGCCCACGGCCGGTTTGATCAGGTTGTTGCGGAACATCTTGGGCAGACGGCTCAGCAGAAACTGCAGGAGCTGGGGTACGAGCCGGAGTATCACGCCTATGGGATGGAGCACAGCCTTTGCCTGGAAGAGGTTCGGAATCTGGATGTGTTTCTGGCCAAGCGGGTGGCGGGCGCAAAGTGACAGACCAGCCGGTTTCCAGATGATCTCCTTCACTCATCGGCGGCGCCAGCATCATCGCCAGCGTCTGCGTGGGCGCGGGTATGCTTGGCCTGCCAAGTTCCGGCGCCGGTGCATGGACGCTGTGGTCCAGCTTTGCGCTGATTCTCACCATGGTGGTGATGACGCTGTCCGGCTGGATGCTGCTGGAAGCCCTGAAGCATTATGACCTGAGGGCGTCGTTTAATACGGTCACCAAGTCAATGCTGGGGCCGCGGGTGAATATCTTCAGTAACCTGATGGTCTACTTTGTCGGCGGCATTCTGCTCTATGCCTACATTACATCGTCCGGACTGATCATCCAGGGCGTGACTGGAGTCAGCAGCAAGCTGGCGTCTGTGGCCTTTGTGGCGGTGTTTTCTCTGGTGGTGTGGCACTCCACCCGGGCGGTGGACCGGCTTTCGGTGGTGCTGGTTACCTTCATGCTGCTGAGCTTTGTGTTGGGTGTATCCGGCCTCGCATCACGGATTGATTTCAGTGTGTTGTTCGACACCGTCAACCAGCATGGCCACTACGCACCCTACGCGCTGGCCATGTTGCCGGTGGCTCTCACCTCTTTCGGTTACCACCACTCGGTTGCTTCCCTGCGAGCCTATTATGGGGAGGAGCGGAAGGCGCAGAAGGCTATTCTCGGCGGCACCTCCATTGCCTTGCTGTTTTACATCGCCTGGCTGGTGAGCATCTTCGGCAATCTGCCAAGGGCTGACTTCGGGCCCGTTGTCGCCCGGGGCGGCGATGTCGACGTGCTGCTGGCGGCCCTGGGGTTTGCCATAGACTCCGAGCGGGTGGCCAATACCATCAGCGCCTTCTCTGCGGCGGCGATTCTGTCGTCCTTTGTGGGCGTGGGGCTGGGGACATTCGATTTCATGGCCGACCTCTTCGGTTTCGAAAACGACCGAAAGGGCCGCACCAAAACCTGGGCAATCACCTTCATCCCGCCGCTGCTGCTCTCTCTGCTGGCACCCTTCGGCTTTGTCCTGGCCATCGGCTATGCCGGCGCAGCCGCTGCTGTCTGGGCCTGTATCATCCCGGCCCTGCTGGCCTGGAAATCAAGAACACTTCAAGGTGGTAAAACAGGCTTTATGGCTCCAGGCGGGAAAGCGGCAATTGTACTGGTGCTGGTGTTCGGAGTGGTGACGGTGATGTTCCACTTTATGGGGCTGGCGGGGTGGTTGCCGGTGGCGCAGTTGGGGTGAGGGGCGTAGCCTTCAATACTTTTCGGGGTGCCAGGAGCTTTCACTCCGGGTTGTTCAGCAACTCACCTGCCTGGCTTCGTTGTCAATGCAGACAAGATAAAGGCGACAGGCGTCGATGCCATCGTTTGTACGGCGGTCAATGATGCCTTCGTGATGGATGCCTGGGGTAAGTCGCAGAACGCCGGGGAGATTATTATGGCGGGTGATGGCAACGCTGAGTTCGCTAAGGCGATCGGACTGGAGCTGGATCTGACTGAGCGTGGATTGGGCGTGCGCAGCAAGCGCTACGCGATGATCGTCAACGACGGCAAGGTTGAGCTGCTCAATATCGATACCACGGGTATTGATGCTAGCAGTGCGGAAACCATTCTGGCCGCCCTTTGAGTTTGGCTCGCCGGTGAGGTCGTAATCTCCCAGAAACGACTTAGCCCGCTAAGAAGCGGGCTAAGTCATTGAATCTTATGGTGCCCGGAGGCGGAATCGAACCACCGACACGGGGATTTTCAATCCCCTGCTCTACCAACTGAGCTATCCGGGCGTGTTGAGCTATGTGCTGCAACGGGGCGCTATTAAACCGGTTTAGGGTTGGGGAGTCAAGGCCACTCCGCAAAAATTTTCCGAAACTTTTCCCGGTTGTTCAGGCCTTGATCGGTTCGTTCATTTTTCCGGCGGAACGAAGCCTTCTGCCTGGTCGAATGGCTCGTTGTTGAAGAAGCGTTCCATCTGGGCCTGCAGGTATTTCCGGTTGTTCGGGTCCATCATGCTCAGGTGCTTTTCGTTGATCAGCATGGTTTGCTGGTTCTGCCATTCTTCCCAGGCGACTTTCGACACGTTGTCGAAGATCTCCTGGCCTTTGGGACCGGGCATGGGGGGCATGGCTAGGCCTTCCATCTCTTTCTGGTACTTGCGGCAGAATACAGTGCGGCTCATGTCGGCTCCTGTCGGCTCCTGTGTTGGTGGACTGAGCGAATGATAACAGATCGCCGGGTGCTCAGAGCAGGGTGGTTTGTTCCGGCTCGGTGAGCAGGGTGCGGATGGGGGCGGGCAGGCCTAGGGTTAAGGCCTGGTCCCGGTGCACCCAACGCCGGCTGCCGGTGTCTGCCACTTGGGTGCCGCCAGTTACCGGCAACCGTGCTGGCTGTATGTGCAGGTGATAATGGCTGAAGGTGTGCCGGAAGCCACTGATCAGTTCCGGGTCGCTGCAGGCCAGCCCCAGCTTCGTTTCGCAGGCTTCCTGCAGTTCCTCTGCGCCGTAGGCCGGGTCCAGTTCCGGCAGGCTCCACAAACCACCCCAGATGCCGCTGGGCGGGCGTCGTTCCAGCAGAATGCGGCCTTCGTTATCTTCCAGGATCAGCATCCAGGTGGTCTTTTCCGGTTTCTCTTTCTTCGGCTTGGAGCCCGGGTAGAGTTTGGTTTCGTTTCGGGCATAGGCCTGGCAGCCGTTGTTCACCGGGCAACTTTCACAGGCGGGTTTGCTGCGGGTGCACACCATGGCGCCCAGGTCCATGATGCCCTGGGTGTAGTCGCGCACGCGCTCATCCGGCGTGTGTTGCTCGGCATGCTGCCAGAGCTGTTTCAGTACCGGGGTTTGCCCCGGCCAGCCGGGTACTGCGTGGTAACGGGCCAGAACGCGCTTTACGTTGCCGTCCAGGATAGCGGCCCGCTTGCCGAAAGCCTGGGCAATAATGGCCGCAGCGGTGGAGCGGCCGATGCCGGTCAGGGTTTCCAGTGTTTCCTGGTCTTGCGGGAACTCGCCGCCATGCTCGTCCACCACCTGTTTGGCTGCCTTGTGCAGGTTACGGGCGCGGGCGTAGTAACCCAGGCCAGACCAGTGGCTGAGCACGTCGTCTACCGGTGCCGCAGCCAGTGCCTGCACATCCGGAAAACTGGCCATGAAGGCCTCGAAGTAGGGGATAACAGTAGCTACCTGGGTCTGCTGGAGCATGATCTCCGACACCCAGACCCGGTAAGCATTGCGGTTATGGTGCCACGGCAGGTTGTGCCTGCCGTGGTTGTCGTACCAGTTCAGTAGCCGGTCGGCGAAGCTGTCGGTCATTGGCCAAACAGGCCTTTGAGGGCATCTTTCACTTTGCCGCCTTCTTCACCGAGTTTCTCCTGAAGCTTTTCGTTTACCTTGTCTTCGGCTTTCTGTTTGGCTTCGTCTACTTTTTCGGTCGCCTTGGCCTTGGCCCGGTCGATTTCTTCCTGGGCCTTGGCGCGGGCTGCGTTGGCTGCGATGTCTTTGATGGTGTCGCGGAAGCGGGAACCGTCGAACGAACACAGGCCGGCCGGGTCTTCGCTGAAGTTGCCGCGGCACTCCACGGGGATAACCACGTTCTCAACGTACTCGGTCACCCGGCAGGCTTCGTCGCGGTGGATTTCACCAACAATGCGCAGGCCCAGTTCGTAGTCCAGGTTGGTCTGCTCAAGGTCAACCGTGCCGTTGCCTTCAAGGCGCATGCCGGCCAGGGCCGCAACCAGGTCGGTGTTGTTCAGGGTGTTGCCGTCAATCTTCAGGGTGCCACGCATGTCGTTGAACGGAGTGGTGGTGCCCCAGTCTGTGGTGGTCAGGGAGTCCTGGTTCACCAGGGCAATGCCCTGACAGGCCATGCGGGTTAGGTTCATTTTGCGGAACTGCCCTTCGGCCAGGTTGAAGCTGATGTCGCCCTTGGCATTGTTGCGCAGGGCAGAGATGCGGTTGCCGTTGGTGTTTACTGCCAGTTTCAGGTTGGCGCCGCCAGAGAGCATGTCGACCTCGGCCAACTGGGTCAGTAGTGGTAGCGTCTGCACGTTGCTGACGTCGGAGCGAATGTTCCACTTGGGATTGTCGCTGCGGGCGTCGATGGTCACGTTGGCGCCGAAGCTGCCCTCGTAAAGCTTGCCGCTGAACTCATCCACTTTCAGCAGGCCGCCTTTGGCGGTGGTGCTGGCTTTGATTTCGTTGATGGTCAGGTTGCTGACAATCAGTTCGCCCAGGCCGAAGTCGATGTCCAGCAGCAGGGTGCGCAGGGTTTCCAGTGGCAGCAGGTCATTTTCCGGTTGGCTGGCTGCGGCGGTTTGCTGTGCAGGGCTATCAGATTCAGCGGCTGTCTCACTGGCAGCGGCTTCACCCTCTTCCGGCGTGGGTGGCAGGTAGCGGTCGGCATTGAGTTTGTCGCCGTTCAGGTCAAACACCAGCCCACCGGTGCCGAGGTTGTAGCTGCCGCCACCGTTGAAGGTGGTGTCGTCCAGGGTGATTTTCAGGTTGCTCAGGGCAACGGTGCCCGGCTCGCCGCCCAGATTGGTGGACAGCGCGATGGCTTTCAATACGTCCGGATCTTCCGTCTCAATTGCGGGCTGGCCGAGGTTGCTCAGTAGCTGTTTCAGCGAAAACTCGGAAATGGCCAGCTTGCCATCAAGGGCAGGCTTATCGCCGAAGCCTTTCACATTCAGGTCCGTGCTCAGGCTCAGGTTAGCCAGGCTGGCGGTGAAGCCGCTCAGGGTGGCGGTTTCGTTCTCCAGGTTGGCAGCCAGTGAGCCACCAAGCTCGGCAGTGACCGATTTGCCCCCGAACGGCTCGCCGTTCATGTCAAAAACGGCTTTCAGGCCGGACATGGCAAATTCGTTGAGGGCCTGGTTGGCTTTCAGCTGTGCGCTGATGCTGCCGTCTACCGCAAACTGCGGCTGGCTGGTTTCAACCTTGAAACTGATGTCCAGGGGGAACTCGGAACCCAGGGTGATGTTGCTGGCGGTCACCGTGAAGTCTTCCAGGGTTACGGCCTGGCCGGTGCTCTTGTCGTTGTAGTGAACACTGGCATTGCTGATTTCCACGTTCTCTACGTTGAAGTTCAGGGCTTCGCCGCCGGTTTCTTCTGCGGTGTCAGCGGTTTCTGTCGGCGCCGGTTCGGTGCCGGCAGCGTCCGTTGCAGGCGCTTCCGAGCCATCTGCGCTCTTCTCCGGCATAATCCGCGCCCAGTTGCCTTCGCCTTGCTCGTTCACTTCCAGCCGCGCGTCCAGGCCGTTCAGCAGGAAGGTGTTCACCTGCGGCGACATGGCAATCAGTGACCAGAAATCGATCCTGGCAATCATCTGTTCCAGTGCTACGAAGCGTTCGCCTTCCAGTGTTGCCTCAACCTGGTTCAGCTCCAGCCCCAGCGGAATGAAAGACCAGCCGATGTCACCTTCAAGCTGTAACTGAAGGTTGGTGTTCTTCTCGACTGCGGCTTCAATCTGGGGCTTGTAATCGTTCGGGTTGATCACGGCGACGGCAATGGCGACCGCTGCAACCGCCAGTACAATAAGGGCGATAACAGCATAGAGCACATAGCGAACAGCTTTCATGGCGAGTTCCTTTTCTTTCCGGCAGGGTGGATTGCTGCCGTATTACGAATGAATTACCCAAAGGATAACGCAGGGTTAGCAAATTAACAGTGCAGGAATATGACAATGCGTTAGTCTTGGGTCAAAATACACCCCGTTAAAACCGGGGTTGTCCCGGTGTGCGCAAACAAGCATACGCAAATAAGCATAAAAAGGAGTCGGCTGTGGCCATTACTGTATCGATTGAGCTGAACCGGGAACTCGAGATTCCGGCAGGCTATGATGACGTCTTCGATCTTCTGGCAGACGTTCCCCGTTCTGTCAGCCACTTCCCGAAAGTTGACAAGCTGGTTGATCTTGGTGGCAATGCCTACCGCTGGGAAATGGAAAAGGTGGGTGTTGATAAGCACGCCATCCAGACCGTATACGCCTGCACCTACCACCCGGATAAAGAGGCCGGAAAAATCACCTGGGATCCGGTAAAAGGCGAGGGCAATGCCGAAGTCAGCGGCGCCTGGACCATCACCGCCAACGGTGACAACGCCACCAATGTGCGCTTCCAGACCAGTGCCCAGCTGACCGTCCCCCTACCCAGCCTTCTCAAGCTGGCTATCAGCCCGGTGATCAAGCACGAGTTCAATAGCCTGGTAGACACCTACATGGCTAACCTGAAGAAAGCGTTCTGAGCTATCAGGGCGATTGATCCGGTTGCGGGACTCCGGCTGTGTTAACGGGTATAATCTGCGAATCTGATTTTTACAGTAGCAAGCCTGTTTTCTAGACGGAGTCTCCATGGCTGAACGCAAGGCTCGGGTAGAGCGAAATACCCTTGAAACCCAGATTACCGTCGAGATCAATCTCGATGGCACCGGCAAAGCCTGCTTTGACACCGGTGTGCCCTTCCTTGACCACATGATGGACCAGATTGCCCGCCACGGCCTGGTAGACCTGGACATCACCTGTAAGGGCGACCTCCACATCGACGACCACCACACCGTCGAAGACATCGGCATCACCCTCGGTCAGGCCTTCAAGCAAGCCGTGGGCGACAAAAAAGGCATCCGCCGTTACGGTCACGCCTACGTGCCCCTGGACGAAGCCCTGTCCCGCGTGGTGATCGACCTCTCCGGCCGCCCAGGTTTGCTCATGGACGTACCCTACACCCGCGCCAGCGTCGGCGGGTTTGATGTGGACCTGTTCGCAGAGTTTTTCCAGGGCTTCGTGAACCACTCCATGGTGACCCTGCACATCGACAACCTGAAGGGCAAGAACACCCACCACCAGATCGAAACCGTGTTCAAAGCCTTCGGCCGCGCACTGCGTATGGCGATTGAAATGGACGAGCGCATGGCGGGCATCACCCCGTCCACGAAAGGCGCTCTGTAACCGGTCACAGATAGGAACAGAACCACCATGAAGACCGTCGCCATCATCGACTACGGCATGGGTAACCTGCACTCCGCCCGCAAAGCCGTAGAGCACGTGGCCCCGGACTGCACCGTACTGGTCACAGACGACGCCGCCAAAATCCGCGAAGCCGACCGGGTAATCCTGCCCGGCGTCGGCGCCATCCGCGATTGCATGGCCGAAATGCACCGCCTGGGTGTGGTTGAACTTGTTAAAGAAGTCTCCCAGGACCGCCCGTTTCTCGGCATCTGCGTCGGCATGCAGGCCCTGATGGCCCGCAGCGAAGAAAACGGCGGCGTGGAAGGCATCGGCCTGTTCCCGTCCAAAGTCCGCTACTTCGGCGACAACCTCACCGAAAACGGCGAACGCCTGAAAGTGCCCCACATGGGCTGGAACCAGGTCTACCAAACCGCAGACCACCCGCTCTGGCACAACATCCCGGACGGCGACCGTTTCTACTTCGTGCACAGCTACTACGCCGAAGCCGACGGCAACGCCGACATGGCCGGCCGCACCCGTTACGGTGTCGACCTGGCGGCAGCGGTGGCAAGAGACAACATCTTTGCAGTGCAGTTCCACCCGGAAAAAAGCGCCCGGGCGGGCCTGCAGTTGCTGGAAAACTTTACGAACTGGACTGGAAAGTAAGCGGGCAAGCACTTAATAGCGCTCTGGAGCAGGGAGGCCTATCAGGGACTGTCTGCAGCAGGGATGCTGCAGTCAAGCGTACAGGGATGTATTCACAGCGTGTCCCTGATAGGCCTCCCTGCTCCAGAGTGCGAGCGCCAAACTCCTTGCCCGACTTTCTGAATAGGAAGAACAAAATGCTGATTATCCCCGCTATCGACCTGAAAGACGGCAAATGCGTAAGACTGCGCCAGGGCCGCATGGAAGACTCCACCGTATTCGGTGACGACCCCGTCGACATGGCCACCAAATGGGTCGATGCCGGCGCCCGCCGCCTGCATCTGGTCGACCTTAACGGCGCCTTCGCCGGCGAACCGGTAAATGGTGAAATCGTAAAGGCGATTGCAGTCAAATACCCGAATCTGCCCATCCAGATCGGCGGCGGCATCCGCTCCGCGGAAACCATCGAAGCCTACCTCAAGGCCGGCGTGCAGTGGGTCATCATCGGCACCAAGGCCGTCAAAGAGCCTGAATTCGTCACGCAAATGTGCAAAGAATTCCCCGGCCACATCATCGTCGGCCTGGACGCCAAAGACGGCCGCGTAGCCACCGACGGCTGGGCTGAAGTCTCTGAAGTCATGGCCGTAGACCTGGCCAAGCGCTTCGCCAACGACGGCGTATCCTCCATTGTGTACACCGACATCGCCCGCGATGGCATGATGCAGGGCGTTAACGTGGAAGCCACCGCCAAGCTGGCAGAAGAGGGCGGTATCCCCGTAATTGCCTCCGGCGGCGTCACCAACATGGACGACCTCAAGCGCCTGGCCACCGTCGCCGACAAAGGCGTCATCGGTGCCATCACCGGCCGTGCCATCTACGAAGGCACCCTGGATGTAGCCGAAGCGCAAGCCTACTGCGACAGCCTGCAAAACTGAGGACAGATCATGGCACTGGCAAAACGCATCATCCCCTGCCTGGACGTCGACAAAGGCCGTGTGGTCAAAGGAGTCAACTTCGTGGACATCCGCGATGCCGGCGATCCTGTTGAAGTGGCCCGCCGCTACAACGAGCAGGGCGCAGACGAAATCACCTTTCTGGATATCACTGCAAGCAGCGAAAGCCGCGACACTACATACGAAACCGTAGAACGCATGGCGGCGGAAGTGTTTATCCCGCTGACCGTGGGCGGTGGCGTGCGCACCGTAGAGGATATTCGCAAGCTGCTGAATGCCGGCGCCGATAAGGTGTCCATCAACACCGCGGCGGTCTTCAACCCGGAATTCGTGAAAGAAGCAGCGGAACGATTCGGTCGCCAGTGCATTGTGGTAGCCATCGATGCCAAGCAGGTAAGCGCAGAAGGCGAAGAGCCCCGCTGGGAAATCTTCACCCACGGTGGCCGTAAGCCTACCGGTCTGGATGCCGTGGAATGGGCGAAGAAGATGGTGGACATGGGCGCCGGCGAACTGCTGCTGACCAGCATGGACCGCGACGGCACCAAGATAGGCTTCGACCTGGGCCTGACCCGCGCCATCAGCGATGCCGTGGCTGTACCGGTAATTGCCTCAGGTGGGGTGGGCGAGCTGCAGCACCTGGCGGATGGCGTCACCAAGGGTGGTGCCGATGCGGTACTGGCGGCCTCCATCTTCCACTTCGGCCAGCATACCATTCCCGAAGCCAAGGCCTTTATGAAGGCTCAGGGTATAGAAGTTCGGGACTGAAAAGGCTGTTCCGCCACGGAATCCACGGAAGGACACGGAAAAAAGAAAAGATTTAACGATTTTTTGCCACGAAATCCACGAAAAAACACGAAATAAAGATTAGTGATTTTTGCCACGGACACTCACGGAATCACACGGACAACAAAAAGGCGGTCTTGATCTTTTGTCCGTGAGCGTCAGTGAGTGTCCGTGGCCCAAAAGCATTTAATTCTTTCGTGTTCTTTAGTGGATTTCGTGGCAAATCATCTTTTCTTTTTCCGTGTCCTTCCGTGGCAAAAACTAGTCCTTATCACTCCGCGCCACAGACAACACCACCGGCTGTTTCTCCCCCTCCGCAAACATCTCCCGGTTGCCATTACGCATGGCCCACACGCCCCGCACGGTGGCAATGGCAATGCCCTGCTCATCCAGCGTGGGTAAGTGCTTTTCCAGGTAGTCCACCGTCACTTTGTGAGGATGGCCTATGCCAATGGCCGTGCCCTTTTCCTTTGCGGTCTTGATCAACTCCTGGAACTGCCGGTCCACAAACTCCTCGGTCTGTTCGTGGTCCAGGAACACATCGCGGGTCAGGCTGGGGATTTTGTGGGCGTCGGCTACGGCGCCGGCGATGGAGTTGGCGATGGTGCGGCTGTCTACGAAGTACAGCGGGTATTTGTTGAGCTCTTTCATCACCCAGTCCATGGGTTGGAGCTGCTGGGTCAGCAGGCTGCCCATGTGGTTGTTCACGCCCACTACGTGGGGGATGGACTGCAGGGAGCGCCGCAGGGTGGTGGCCATGGTGCCTTCGTCCATGTCCGGGGTCAGGCCACCGGGGCCAAGCCCGAAGTTGCGGGTGTTGGCCATGGGCGCGTGCAGCATGATTTCTTTCTGTTTCTTGTGGGCCAGCTTGGCCAGCGGCACGGTGTGGCGCCGGAAAGGCAGGAACGCCAGCGTCAGCGGTTGTTCCATCCGGGCCAGGCGTTCACCTTCGTGAAGGTTGTGGCCCATGTCATCAATGATGATGGCGATGGTGGGCGGCTGGTGCTCTGCCGGCTGGGCGGCCACAAAAGGGCTCAGCGCCAGTAGCATTACCCGGAGCAGGGTCGTTCTGAGTTTCACTGATCTTTGCCCTGCTGGCCGCTGTCGTCCTTGCGGTTAAGAATGCGCATGCCTTTGAGCAGGTTCAGTGCTGAACGCAGCTGGTAGTCCCGGTTGGCGGCAGACTGTTCGGTTTCTGCCTGCTGTTCACGCTGTTCCTTGGCTTTTTCTTCGTTCTCGCCGGTCAGGTGGCCGGTCAGGTCTGCCTCTGTGAAGAACGGGCGGCTGTCCAGCTCGGTCAGCTCGGCCGGGCGCACCTCGATATCGGGCTTGATTCCGGTAGCCTGAATGGAGCGGCCGTCCGGGGTGAAGTAGCGGGCCGTGGTCATCTTGATGGCATGGGTTTCATCCAGCGGGATGACTGTTTGCACGCTGCCTTTGCCGAAGGACTGGGTGCCCATGATCACTGCACGTTCGTGATCCTGCAGGGCGCCGGCCAGGATTTCGGAAGCCGAGGCGGAGCCGCCGTTGATCAGCACCACAATCGGTGTGTCGGCCATCACATCGCCCGGCTTGGCGCTGAAGCGCAGTCTTGAACTCTGGATACGCCCCTCGGTGTAGACAATCAGGCCTTCATCAATCAGCGCATCGGCGGTTTCTACGGCAGCCTGAAGCACGCCGCCCGGGTTGTTGCGAAGGTCGATCACCAGGCCGTCCAGGTCGCTGCCATGCTCATCTTTCAGATCGTTCAGGGCTTTGAGGAACTGTTTACCGGTTTCCGCCTGGAACTGGGTAATGCGCACATAGCCGTAACCGTTTTCAATCATCCGGGATTTGATGCTGGTTACCTTGATGATATCGCGGGTTACATCAATCTCGATCGGCGCGGTTTCGCCTTCGCGCATGATGGTCAGCGTGAGTACCGAGCCGGGCTTGCCGCGCATCAGGTTGACGGCTTCTTCCAGCGACATGCCCTTCACCGGTTTTTCATCCAGCTTGATAATCAGGTCGCCGGCCTGCACGCCCGCCTTCTGGGCCGGGGTGTCGTCGATGGGGGAAATGACTTTCACAAAGCCGTTTTCCATGCCCACTTCAATGCCCAGGCCACCAAACTCGCCGGAGGTGCTTTCTTCCAGCTCTTCGTAGTCTTTCGGGGCCAGGTAGGTGGAGTGCGGGTCCAGGTCTGAGAGCATGCCCTTGATGGCGCTTTCCAGCAGCTCGCTGTCGGAAACTTCTTCTACGTAGGCGTCTTTGATGCGGGCGAACACTTCAGTGAACTTGCGCAGGTCTTCCAGCGGCAGTTGTTCTTCCGGGTCCGGCAGTTTCAGTTCTACCCGCTCGCCGTCCTGGATACCTTCGATGATGTCCCGGCTTTGGGCATCCTGGGCCAGGGCGAGTCCGGGCAGGGTAAACAAACAGGTCGCAAGGGTAAGGCTGCGAAGTTGTGAGATCTGGAGTTTGCCGGTGACTCGTTTCATCCACATATCCTGTTTTGTTTCCAATAGTTGGACTAATTTCTTGATTTCGACAGTATGGCGTTCGCGGCGCCGTTTGTCAGCCCTTTGCGTCGGGGGACAAAACTCAGGGCTTGCCCAGCCAGCGGCGGGGGTTGACCGGCTTTCCGTTCTGGCGAACTTCGAAGTAGACCGCCGGGTCTTCGGTGCCTCCGGTGCGGCCGGAAAGGGCAATGGTTTCACCGGCCTGAACCCAGTCGCCGGGTGCGGTGAACAGGCTGCTGCTATGGCCGTACAGGGTCATGTAGCCATCGCCGTGATCGATAATGGTCATCAGCCCGAAACCCCGCAACCAGTTGGCGAAGACCACGCGGCCATAGTGTACGGCGGTGACTTCCGCGTTTTCTGCCGTGTTCATGATCAGGCCGCTGCGGCGCAATTTGCCGTCAGCATAGGCGGCGCCGTAGTTGGTGACCACGCGGCCCTTGGCGGGCCAGGGCAGTTTGTCCCGCAGTGACTTGAACGGGCGGGATTCGTTGGGAGAGGGGATGTTGGCGATGGCCTGCTGCACTTCTTCCAGCAGCTGCTCAAGGCGTTTGCGGTCAGTTTCCAGGTCGTCCCGCTCACTGCGACGGCTGCGGATGTCCTGTTTCAGGGCGGCCAGGGTTTGTTCCCGCTCGGCTTTGCTTTGCGTCAGTTGCTGCTGGCGTTGTTCCAGGTCTGCTTCGGTCTTTGCCAGTTCCACCCGCGATGCCTGCACCGCGGCCCGGGCCTGTTTCAACTCCTGAAGGCTCTTTTGGAAGGCTTGAAGACGCTCGACGGTGTCGTTGCTGAGGTATTCGTAGTAGGTGAGGGTTCGGGCAATCTGGCCCGGTTCTATTTCGTTCAGCAGGATTTTCAGGGCCGGGGCGTCGCCTTCCATCCAGGCGGCGCGAATCTGCGTTTTCAGGCCTTCCCGTTGTGATTCAAGGGTGTCGGCCAACTGGCGTTCCTGCGTTCGCAGTTCATCCAGGCGCTGTTGTTGCTGATCGGCTTTCTCGCGCAGTTCCCGGCGCTCACGGGTCAGCTGGCTGATTCTTTGCTCGGTACGGGCCAGTTGCTGCTCCAGGCTGGAGCGGTCTTTCTCGGCATCTTTCAGCCATTCGTCAATGCTGGCAATGCGCTTTTTCAGCGCCTCCACCTGTTCGGGGGTTACGTCATCCCGGGCATGCAGTGGCGTGGCTCCCAGAACGAGAGCCAGCGCCAGTGCGAGGACATACTTCAAGGTATCTGCCTTAAGCCGGATCAGTTGATCTCGGCCAGGCTGTGCCCGGACATTTCCTGAGGTTGCTGCAGCCCCATCAGTGTCAGCAGGGTGGGTGCGATATCGCACAGGCTGCCGTCGTCTTTAAGGTTGACGTTGCGATGGCCGGTATAAACCAGCGGCACCGGTCCAATGGTGTGGGAGGTGTGAACCTGGCCGGATTTCGGGTCCGTCATCTGCTCGCAGTTGCCGTGGTCGGCGGTGATCAGGGCTTCGCCGCCTACTTCGTCCAGCGCTTCCACAACTCGCTGTACGCACTGGTCCAGACACTCGGCGGCCTTGACGGCAGCGTCCATCTTACCGGTATGGCCAACCATGTCGCCGTTGGCGTAGTTGCACACGATCAGGTCGTATTTGCCGCTCTTGATGGCTTCTACCAGCTTGTCGGTTACTTCCGGCGCGCTCATTTCCGGCTGCAGGTCGTAGGTGGCTACTTTGGGGGAGGGCACCAGAATACGGTCTTCGCCTTCAAACGGGGTTTCCAGGCCGCCATTGAAGAAGAAGGTCACGTGGGCGTACTTCTCGGTTTCGGCAATGCGCAGCTGGGTCTTGCCTTGGCTGGCCATGTATTCGCCAAGGCCGTTGGCCAGTTGCTCGGGCGGATAGGCGCAGGAGGTTTTGATGTCTGCGGCGTATTCGGTGAGCATCACGAAATCGGCCAGTTCCGGGTGCTTGCGGCGATCGAAGCCGTCGAACTCCGGCTCCACGAAGGTGCGGGTCATTTCCCGGGCGCGGTCGGCACGGAAGTTCATGAACAGCACGGAATCGCCATCGTTGATGGTGCCTTCTGGCTGGCCTTCGGCGCGGATGTGGGTAGCTTTTACAAACTCGTCGTTCTCGCCACGCTCGTAGGCCTGGTCCAGTGCGGTTACCGGGTCGTCACAGGTGAACTCGGCTTCGCCCAGGGTCATGGCGTTATAGGCGGCTTCTACGCGGTCCCAGCGGTTGTCCCGGTCCATGGCGAAGTAGCGGCCAACAATGGTGGCTACCCGGCCTACGCCCAGGCTCTTCATCCTGGCGGCGGCTTTTTCCAGGGACGGGCGGGCGCTGCGCGGGGGCATGTCGCGGCCGTCCAGGAAGGCGTGGATATAGACTTCCTTGGCGCCACGGGCTGCGGCCAGTTCCGCTGCTGCCAGCATATGGTCTTCGTGGCTGTGAACGCCGCCCGGAGACAGCAGGCCCATGATGTGCACGGCCTTGTTATTCGCCACGGCTTTGTCGATGGCGTTGCACAGGGCTTCGTTCTTCTGGAACAGGCCGTCTTCCAGGTCTTTGTCGATACGGGTCAGGCTCTGGTACACCACCCGGCCGGCGCCGAGGTTCATGTGGCCTACTTCCGAGTTACCCATCTGGCCCTGCGGCAGGCCTACAAACATGCCTGAAGTGTTGATGAGGGTCTTCGGCTGATTCTGCCAGAGCTTGTCCCAGAATGGAGTGCGGGCGTTGGAGATGGCGTTGTCTGCAGCCGGGTCACGGTGGCCCCAGCCGTCGAGAATAATCAGTGCAGTGGGCTTGCGCGTGTCGGTCATCATGTCGTCCGGTTGGTTGCGAAAACAGATTGCAAGGGAATCGTGGTAAAAGTGGGGCAGATTGTAACCGTTTTTATTTGTGCAGGCCACGCGCGCAGCGCCAAGGCTTTGCATGGCCCTGATGCACTGTTGCTATATAAGGAGGCCCCTGGCGCGTGCCACTTGCCTTCTTTGAGCCGTCAGGGGTGTGTATAATCCCGCCAAATCAAATTTTCAGGGTAGTTTCATGGATCGCTTGTTCGAATTCGTTGTTAACCACTACATTCTGGTTTCTGTTTTTGTGGCGCTGCTGCTGGCGCTTCTGGTGCTGGAGTCGCGCCGTGGTGGTGCCAAGATTTCCGCCCAGGGTGCGGTGTCTCTGATCAACAAAGACGAAGCCGTAGTGGTGGATATCCGTGACCGCAAAGACTTCGGCGAAGGTCGTATTACCGGTTCCCTGAACATTCCCCTCAGTGGCATCAAGGGCCGTGCCAACGAGCTGAGCAAGCACAAAGACAAGCAGATTATCGTGGTCGACAAGATGGGCCAGCACTCTGCAATGGCGGTCAAGTACCTGAAGGAAGAAGGCTTTACCAACGTGGTGCGCCTGAACGGTGGTATCGCCGACTGGAAAGCCAGCAACCTTCCGCTGGTGAAAAAGTAACAGGGCTTGATCTGATTGCCGATCTGAAGCACTGTTTCACATTACCTGCCGGGGCCTGTGTTTAGACTGTTCCGGCACACGTGACTATAACAACGGGCTGCGCCCGACCTACGAAAACGAAAGGACTGATCATGGCTGAGAACCAGCAAGCCGCAGGCAACGAAAACCAGAACCAACCCCAGTTCGCCCTTCAGCGCATCTATGTGAAGGACCTGTCTTTTGAATCACCCAACTCGCCGCTGGTATTCCAGGAGCAGTGGAAGCCGCAGGTGAACCTGGACCTGAACACCGCCCACAACAAGCTCAGCGACAACCAGTACGAAGTGGTTCTGTCCCTGACGGTTACCGCCAAGGTAGGTGAGAAGGTCGCCTATATTGTTGAAATCCAGCAGGCGGGCGTGTTCCTGGTAGCCGGTATTGAAGGTGCCCAGCTGGGCCAGATGCTCGGCGCCTACTGCCCGAACATCCTGTTCCCGTACGCCCGCGAGGCCATCGACGCCACCGTTAACCGTGGCAGCTTCCCGGCACTGATGCTGGCGCCGGTGAACTTCGATGCGATCTACGCCCAGGCGCTCAAGCGCAAGCAGGAAGAAGCCGCAGGCGAAGCGAAGGAAGAGCAGACGCACTGATTGCTGCAGTCGTTCTTCGAAGCATAAAAAAACCGGCCAACGCCGGTTTTTTTATGCCTGTAAACTTTTGACTGCACTACACCGCCCCGGGAAAACCCAGCTGGCGCCAGGCTTCATAAACCACCAGTGCGGTGGTGTTGGAGAGGTTCAGGCTGCGGCTTTGTGGTTGCATGGGCACCCGCAGCCGGTGCTCCGGTGGCAGGGCTTCCCGCACATCAACAGGCAGGCCCCGGGTTTCCGGGCCGAACATCAGGTAGTCACCATCCTCGAAGGCCACTTCGTGGTACTGCCTTGAACCCTTGGTGGTGAGACCGAACAACCGGGCTGGCTGTTCGGTTTCCAGGAAGCTGGCGTAATCCGGGTGGATCTTTACCGTGGCGTACTCGCTGTAATCCAGCCCGGCCCGGCGCATCTGCTTGTCCTCCAGGGAGAAGCCCAAAGGTTCAATCAGGTGCAGCTGGCAGCCGGTGTTGGCGCAGAGCCGGATGATGTTGCCAGTATTTGGCGGTATCTGCGGCTCATAGAGTACAACGTGCAGCACGTGGCTTAGCGTTCCACGGCCAGGGCTACACCCATGCCACCACCAATGCACAGGGTGGCCAGGCCTTTCTTGGCGTCGCGGCGTGCCATTTCGTGCAGCAGGCTGACCAGGATACGACAGCCGGAAGCGCCAATCGGGTGGCCGATGGCAATGGCGCCGCCATTCACGTTCACCTTGTCGGTATCCCAGCCCATATCCCGGTTTACAGAGATCGCCTGGGCTGCGAAGGCTTCGTTGGCTTCAACCAGGTCGAGGTCTGCGGCGCTCCAGCCGGCCCGCTCCAGGCAACGCTGGCTGGCGGGAATGGGGCCGGTGCCCATGATGGTGGGGTCTACACCTGCATTGGCGTGGGCCTTGATGGTGGCGAGCGGAGTCAGGCCCAGCTCCCGGGCTTTATCGGCACTGCACACCAGAACAGCAGCAGCGCCATCGTTCAGGGATGACGCGTTGCCCGCGGTTACCGAGCCGTCTTTCTTGAAGGCCGGGCGCAGTTTGGCCAGGCTGTCACTGGTAACGCCATCGCGGGGGCATTCGTCTTTGGCGACCACAATCGGGTCGCCCTTACGCTGGGGAATGCTGACTGGAACGATCTGGCCGTCAAAGTAGCCGGCGTTCTGGGCCGCGACCGCCTTTTGCTGGGAGGCGGCGGCAAAGGCGTCCTGCTCTTCACGGCTGATGCCGTACTTCTCAACAATGTTCTCGGCGGTGATACCCATGTGGTAATCGTTGAAGGCATCCCACAGGCCGTCGTTCACCATGGTGTCGATCATGCTCCAGTTACCCATGCGCTGGCCGTTACGGCTGTTGGGGAGCACGTGCGGGGCCTGGCTCATGCTTTCCTGGCCGCCGGCAATCACCACTTCAGCGTCGCCACACTGGATGCTCTGCACGGCCATATGAACGGCCTTCAGGCCGGAGCCACACACCTTGTTGATGGTGATGGCCGGTACCGAACTGGGCAGGCCAGCGTTGATGGCCGCCTGGCGGGCCGGGTTCTGTCCGCAACCGGCGGTGAGCACCTGGCCGAGAATGACCTCACCCACCTGCTCGCCGGCGATGCCGGTTTCTTCCATCAGGGCCTTGATTACGGCAGTACCGAGCTGGTCGGCACGCAGGCTGGACAAGCCACCACCAAAACTGCCGACAGCGGTACGTTTTGCGGCAACGATCACGACATCACGCATGGGAAATCTCCGTTGTAGTGGGCAGGCTCGGAACAGGCCCGCCTCGTTTGAAATAGATGGCGGGCATTGTAGCGGTAAAGCGTCGGGGCGCCAAAGCCACCATGGTCGGGTGGCAGTGCTGGAGCAGGAAGAAGGGGGCTTTCAGGTTGGCGCCCATAATCCCCTGCCAGTCGTCCTCGGTGGCGTTTTCCGTGGGGTTGGGGTAGAACACCGACGCGTTGTTCACCAGTCCGTCCAGCCGCTGCCAGTGGTTGCAGGCGGTTTTTGCCAGACGGGCGAGGTCTTCCGGGTTGGTCAGGTCGGCCTGCACCGAAGTGGCGGAGTCTGCCCGTTCCCGGTTCAGTTTGTCGATCAGTTGCCGGGCCTGTTCCTGCCGGCTGCGGTAATGGATGACCACATTCCAGCCCCGGCCATGGAGGGTTTCGGCAGTGTGGGCGCCCAGGCGGTGGGCAGCACCGGTGATCAGAACAACGGGAGCAGCCATAACGACGTCCTCAGGATGATGGATTCAATACCCGGGCGATACGCGCCAGCCGCTCGTTCCGGATTGCTTCGCCCAGCTCTTTGCCCTTGAAGCCCTGTTTCAGCAGGTTCTGCGGATTTACACCGGTAGCTTCTCCTGCAGCGGTGCGCAGGTGTTCCAGAATGCTTTGTTGTGCCTGCGGCAGCGTGCAGGCCAATGTGTCGAGCAGGGCATCGAAGCGTTCGCTGCGGCGCCACAGATCTGCGGTATCCAGCAGTTCCAGGATCTCTTCTGCAGAAAGGCTGTCTGCAGGGTGTCGGGACAGTTCGGCCATAAACCGACACGTCAGCCGGCTCATATCCCGGCAATCATTGGGGCTTTTCATGGCCTTCGCCCGGGTAATGATCTGTTCTTCAGGTACGGCACCCAGAAGGGCGGCAAAGCGCTGGGCGGTGTTGCCCTGCTGGTGGTGAATGCACGACAGTGCCTTAACGCCGGCCCGGAACACGGTTGCATCCTCCAGCTCCGGAATCAGTACCGCCAGGGCTCCGAGTTCCCGAAGAACCTCGAAAAATACGGTGGGCGCATTTTCATGCAGGGCCCGCTGGATTTCCTGCCACACCCGTTCCGGTACCAGGTGTTCCAGTTCGCCATCGGCAATCATCTGGCGCATCAGGGTCATGGTTTCAGGACAGATGCTGAAGCCCAGCGGATGCAGGCGGGCGGCAAAACGGGCGGTGCGGAGAATGCGAAGGGGGTCTTCGGCAAAGGCTTCGGACACATGGCGCAGGGTTTTGTGTTCAAGATCGGCATGGCCGTCGAACGGGTCCACCAGCTGGCCGTCTTCGGTTTGCGCCATGGCGTTGATGGTCAGGTCCCGGCGCTTGAGGTCTTCTTCCAGGGTAACGTCCGGCGCGCTGTACACGGAAAAGCCGTGGTAGCCGCGGCCCTGTTTGCGCTCGGTGCGGGCCAGGGCATATTCCTCGCCGGTTTTCGGGTGCAGGAACACCGGGAAGTCGGCACCTACCTGCTTGAAGCCCCGCGCCTTCATCTGCTCCGGTGTGGCGCCAACCACCACCCAGTCCCGGTCTTTGACCTTCAGGCCCAAAAGTTGGTCACGAACGGCGCCGCCTACCAGATAGGTTTGCATGGGAAACCCTGTGTTTAAGCCGGCTCAGACTGCTTCTGTGGCTGCAATATCACGGATCTTGCCAACCATGGCACGCAGGCCGTTGCCGCGTGTGGGAGAGATGTGGCGGAACAGGTCGAGTTGCTCGAACAGTTCGTCGATATCGGTGGCGAGCAGGTCGCGGGGTGTCTTGCCGTTCAGGGCCACCAGGATGATGGCGGCCAGGCCGCGCACGATGATGGCGTCGGAGTCGATCAGCAGGAACAGTTTGCCACTGTCTTCATCATAATGATGGATTAGCCAGACCTGACTTTGGCAGCCGTGAACGTAGTTCTCTTCGATGCGGGCCTCACCCGGAAACGCCGGCAGCTGTTTGCCCAGGTCCACGATGTAGGCGTAGCGTTCTTCCCAGTCATCCAGGAATTCGAAGGCGTCCAGAACGTCTTCCAGGGTGGTCTTGGTGCCGATAGGGTTCTCGAGAAACTGTTCCTTGCAGGCGGTCATAGCATTCCCAGTTCAAGCTTGGCTTCGTCGGTGAGCATATCGTTGTTCCAGGGCGGATCAAATGTGAGGTCTACGGTCACTTTGTCCACGTTGGGCACATGCTCCACCTTGGTTTGTACATCGTTGGTGATGACCGGCCCCATGCCGCAGCCAGCCGCGGTGAGGGTCATCTTGATGTACACGTGGTTGCCGTCTTCGGTGCCGTTCTGGATCTGGCAGTCGTAGATCAGGCCCAGATCCACCACGTTCACCGGAATTTCCGGGTCGTAGCAGTTACGCAGGGCTTCCCACACCTGGTTTTCGTTAACCGTGCCGTCTTCCGGGGTCTCGAAGCTGCTTTCCAGGGGCTGTTTGCCCAGCGCATCGGCGTCGTGGCCTTCAATCCGGGCCAGGTTGCCGTTCACCGCCACGGTAAACGTACCACCGAGGGACTGGGTGATGGTCACGAAGGTGTCCGACGGAATCATGATCTCCGTACCGGAAGGCACCAGCCGGGCTTCCACTTCGCGCTTTGTCAGTACGACTTCCCGTTCTTGCATGCTCAATCAGCCTTTTTAAAGCTATTTCTTGCCACGAAATCCACGAAAGAACACGAAAAAATTAAATGCTTTTGGGCCACGGACACTCGCTGACGCTCACGGACAAAAGATAAGAACTGCTTTGTTGTTGTCCGTGTGATTCCGTGAGTGTCCGTGGCAAAAATCCCTAATCTTTTTTCTTTAATCTTTATTTCGTGTTCTTTCGTGGATTTCGTGGCAAAAGTATTGGTCTTTAAGCCACCGTAAAACTCTCGCCGCACCCGCATTCCGCCGTGGCGTTGGGGTTGCGGAAGCGGAACAGGGAGTTCACGCCTTCGGTGACAAAGTCGATTTCAATGCCATTCACCAGGGGCAGGTGTTCCTGCTTTACGTACACATCCACGCCGTCGATGGTAAAAATGCGGTCGTCGGGCTCGGGGGTTTCTACCCACTGGGTTTCGTATTTGAAGCCGGAGCAGCCACTCTTTTTGATGGCCAGGCGAATGCCCCTGGCTTCCGGTTTCTTGTCCAGTTGTTTGCGAATGTGTTTGACCGCTGTCGGGGTCATGGTCACGTTCACGGTGTTCGGGGTGAAGACTTCGGCTGTCATGTTTCCACCTCCTCAGGCAAACAGGCGCTGGATCTTCTGCAGGCCGGTGAATAATTTCTCGACCTCTTCCAGCGTATTGTAGAACGCAAATGAAGCCCGGGCTGTACCGGGTACTCCGTAGAAATCCATCAGAGGCATGGCGCAATGATGGCCGGTGCGGATGGCAATGCCTTGCTGGTCCAGCAGGGTGCCGATGTCGCTGGGGTGCAGGCCGGCGATCTTGAACGACATCACCGGTACTTTCTGTTTCGCGGTACCGATGATTTCCATGCCGGGCACGGTTTCCACCAGCTCGTTGGCACGGGCCAGCAGGGCGTTTTCGGCTGCTTCCATGGCCTTGCGGTCCAGGCTGTCCAGGTAATTGATGGCTGCCGCCAGGCCAACCGCTTCGGCGATGGCCGGGGTGCCGGCTTCAAATTTGTAGGGCAGCACGTTCCAGGTGGTACGCTCGAACGATACCCGCTCGATCATTTCGCCGCCGCCCTGGTACGGGGGCATCTCTTCGAGCAGTTCTGCGCGGCCATACAGCACACCAATACCGGTGGGGCCGAACAGTTTGTGGGAAGAGAACACGTAGAAGTCGCAGTCCAGTGCCTGCACATCCGGCTTGAAGTGGGGCACGGCCTGGGCCCCGTCAATCAGGGTGATCACACCCTGTTTCTTCGCCTGCTCGATCAGCGGCGCAATCGGGTTTACCGTTCCCAGCACGTTGGAGACGTGGGTAAGGGCCAGTACCCGGGTGCGCTCGTTCAGCAGGCTGTTGAAAGAGTCCAGGTCCAGCTCGCCTTCAGGGGTCACCTGTACAGGAACCACCCGGGCGCCGGTACGCTCGGCCACCATCTGCCAGGGCACGATGTTGGCGTGGTGCTCCATATGGCTGACCAGGATTTCGTCGCCGGCTTTCAGGCGCGGGGCCAGGCCGTTGGCCACCAGGTTGATGGCCTCGGTGGTGCCGCGGGTCCAGATGATTTCGTTGGTGCCGGGTGCGTTCAGGAAGTGGCGAACCACTTCCCGGGCACCCTCAAAGGCGGTCGTGGCCCGGTCGCCCAGGGTGTGGGCGCCTCGGTGCACGTTGGAGTGCATTTCCCGATAGTAGCGGTCCATGGCATCCAGCACGGCGACGGGCTTCTGGGCCGAGGCGCCGTTGTCCAGATACACCAGGGGCTTCCCGTTGATTTCCTGTGCCAGGATCGGGAAGTCGCGGCGGATGCTTTCCACATCAAATGCCGGCGAGGTGGTGTTGGTTGCCACAGACAGATCGGTCATGCCGCTCAGGCCTCCTGAAAGGTTTGATCGAAGAAATCATTCAACCGCGCCTGGGCGGTGTCTCGCACGGCTTCTACCGGAATCTGCTCGACCAGCTCGTTGATGAACGCCATGGTCAGCAATACGTTGGCCTGCCGGCGACCGATGCCTCGGGAAACCAGGTAGAACACGGAAGTTTCATCCAGCTGGCCAATGGTAGCTCCGTGGGCGCACTTGACGTCATCCGCGTAGATTTCCAGCTCCGGCTTGGTGTCGATCTCGGCACCGTTGGAGAGCAGCAGGTTCTTGTTGTTCATATCCGCGTTGGACTTCTGAGCGTCCTGGTGGATATGAATCCGGCCATTAAACACCGCGTGGGACTGGTCCGCAGCAATGTTGCGGTAGGTCTCTTCGCTGTTGCAGTGGGCGGCTACGTGGTCAATGGAGGTGTGGTTGTCGTAGTGCTGTTTACCCTGGGTAACCACCACGCCATTGAGCTTGGTTTCCGCACCTTCGCCTTCCAGGCGAACTTGCAGGTCGTGCCGGCGCAGCGGGCCGCCGAAGCCTACGCAGTGGCTCTCGAAGCGGGAGTTGCGCTGTTGCAGTACGCCGGTAGCGCCAATGTGCTGCACGGTTTCGCCTTCCATGGTCAGGCGAATGCTGGTGATGTTGGCGCCATCAGCCAGCTGGAATTCGGTAACGGTATCAACCAGGGCCGCAGAATCCCCTTCGGAAACATAGGCTTCCACCAGCGTCATCTGGCTGTTGGTGCCGGCCTCGACAAAAATGCGCGGGAAGGCAGATCCATTCTGGGAGGCAGCGGTTTCATGGATGATGAACAGGGGCTTGTCCAGCACCGCGTTGGCGCCAAGGCGAATCAGCAGGCCGTCTTCAAAGCGGGCGCTGTTGATCTGGGCAAACTGGGTTTGCTCTGCATCGAGGGTGCTGCCCAGTTTCTGCGCCAGGGCGCTGGCGTCGTCCGCATCCAGGTCGCTGAAGTGCTGAACGGTGATGCCGCCCTGGTCCGGGTACTGGCTGTCGGCGCGGTTGATTGCACCGTTGTTGAGCACAATCCGGTAACCGGGTACGTCCAGGCTGCTGGCCTTTCCGGTAGCCGGCAGGGTGGCGGCCATGTCTTCGGTCAGCTTCAGGTACTTGCTGGAGTATTTCCAGTTTTCGGTTTTCCGGGTCGGCATGTGCATGTCGGCCAGTGCTGCAGCCCGCTCGTTACGCAGTGCCAGCAAAGGTTCCGGCAGGGATTGCCCGGCCGGCTGCAGGAAAGCGCCGGAAAGCATAGGTACAGATTTCATTCCGCGGCCTCCTGATCAGTTGCTGGTGTCTTCGTCTTTGATGCCCAACCAGCCGTAACCTTTTTCTTCCAGTTCCAGGGCCAGTTCGCGGCCGCCGGATTTGACGATTCTGCCGCCGGCCAGTACGTGCACGTAATCCGGCACGATGTGGTTCAGCAGGCGCTGGTAGTGGGTCACCATCAGGATAGCGCGGTCTTCGGCACGCAGGGCGTTGACGCCGTTGGATACGACTTGCAGGGCGTCGATGTCGAGGCCGGAGTCGGTTTCATCCAGAATGGCCAGTTTCGGCTGCAGCAGCAGGGCCTGCATGATTTCGTTACGCTTTTTCTCGCCACCGGAGAAACCTTCGTTCACGCCGCGCTTGAGGAAAGCCGGGTCCAGGTCTACCTGCTTGGAGACTTCCTTCGCCAGCTTCATGAATTCGGCGGCGTTCATTTCTTCTTCGCCCCGGTGCTTGCGCATGGCGTTTACGGCGGTGCGCAGGAACTGCAGGTTGCTTACGCCGGGGATTTCCACCGGGTACTGGAATGCCAGGAAGATGCCTTCGCGGGCGCGCTCTTCGGTTTCCAGGTCCAGCAGGTTGTCGCCGTTGAGGGTGACTTCGCCGCTGGTGACTTCAAATGCGTCGTTGCCTGCCAGAACCTGTGACAGGGTACTCTTACCGGAACCGTTCGGGCCCATGATGGCGTGAACTTCCCCGGCTTTGATCTCCAGGTTGATACCCTTGAGGATTTCTTTGCCCTCAACGGAGGCGTGCAGGTTTTTGATGCTCAGCATTTGTACGCTTCTCTCTTTTTAACCGTCTGAATTCTTTTCCTGCCCCAAGTATGGGGGAGTCAGCCATCAGGGTGTCCCTTCCGGGATACTTGTGTGTATGCCGTCTCGTTAACCAACGGAGCCTTCAAGGCTGACTTCCAGAAGCTTGCCGGCTTCCACGGCGAACTCCATCGGCAACTCCTTGAACACTTCCTTACAGAAACCGTTCACGATCATGGACACTGCCTGCTCCGGGTCGATACCGCGCTGACGGCACAGGAACATCTGCTCGTCGCTGACCTTGGAGGTGGTGGCTTCGTGTTCCACGATGGCCGATTTGTTCTTGCTTTCAATGTACGGGAAGGTGTGGGCGCCGCAGCGGTCGCCGATCAGCAGCGAGTCGCACTGGGTAAAGTTACGCGCACCTTCTGCACCCGGGCCGAATTTCACCAGGCCGCGGTAGGCGTTTGAGCTGCGGCCGGCGGAGATGCCCTTGGATATGATGGTGCTCCGGGTGTTTTTGCCCAGATGGATCATCTTGGTGCCGGTGTCGGCCTGCTGGTAGTTGTGGGTTAGGGCGACGGAGTAGAACTCGCCTACGCTGTTCTCACCACGCAGTACGCAGCTCGGGTATTTCCAGGTGATGGCGGAGCCGGTTTCTACCTGGGTCCAGGAGATCTTGGAGTTTTTGCCGATGCAGGCGCCGCGCTTGGTGACGAAGTTGTAGATGCCGCCTTTGCCGTTTTCGTCGCCCGGGTACCAGTTCTGTACGGTAGAGTATTTGATCTGGGCGTCGTCCAGGGCGACCAGTTCTACCACCGCTGCGTGCAGCTGGTTTTCGTCCCGCATGGGGGCGGTGCAGCCTTCGAGGTAGCTTACGTAGCTGCCTTCTTCGGCGATGATCAGGGTACGTTCGAATTGGCCGGTGTTGGCGGCGTTAATCCGGAAGTAGGTGGACAGTTCCATGGGGCAGCGAACGCCCTTCGGGATGTAAACGAAGGAGCCGTCGGAGAATACGGCGGAGTTCAGGGCGGCGAAGTAGTTGTCGCCGGCCGGGACTACGCTGCCCAGGTATTTCTTCACCAGTTCCGGATACTTCTGTACTGCCTCGGAAATGGGGCAGAAGATCACGCCGGCTTTTTCCAGCGGTTCCTTGAAGGTGGTGGCTACCGAAACGGAATCGAAGACCGCATCAACCGCTACACCGGCCAGCTTGGCCCGTTCGTGCAGGGGGATTCCCAGTTTTTCATAGGTGCGCAGCAGCTCCGGATCAACGTCGTCCAGGCTCTGGGGCATGTCTTCTTTTTTCTTGGGCGCGGAGTAGTAGGAGATGGCATCGTAGTCCACCTTCGGGAAGTCCACGTGGGCCCATTCCGGCTCGTCCATTTCCAGCCAGCGACGGTAGGCCTTCAGGCGCCATTCCAGCATGAACTCCGGCTCCTGCTTGATCTCGGACAGGCGGCGGATTACGTCTTCGTTGAGGCCGGGTTCGAAGGTGTCGGATTCAATTTCGGTCACGAATCCGTGTTCGTATTCCCGTTTGATCAGCTCTTTCACCTCTTTATCGGTGGTCGCCATGATCGTCGCTCCGTAATTCTCTCATCTGGGGCTTGGTGCCTGAGTGGCGGGAGGACTGGGCGCTTTGCCCGGTTTCCCGTTGTTTCTGGCGAGTGATTATACAATACCAGAGTAATTTAGTCAGGTATTAAATCGGTCGTGTAAGGATTATACCTTAGTCAGCCTTTCAGCCCCAGATGAATGGAACATTAACGCCTTGCTCAGCGAAGGTTCAGGCGGCCTGTTGCAGGCTGTGGTTGCGGAAGGCAATCCGCCTTCTGTGAGGGATCTGGGGAAGCTGAATCATGTTGCTTGTTCTTGTTGGTGTAATCGCTTTGGTAACCGTTGGTTGGGCGTATCAGCTAATGGCTCCGGGCTATCCGGATGCCGGTTCCACTGTCTGGGCTGTGTATCTGGAAAGCCTGTTTCTAAGTGGCCTGCTTTCGGTGGCGTTGATGTCGATGGTCATGGTGCTGGCGACGCGTCCGGCCTGGCTCGAAAAGCCGCTCGGGGGCATGGATAAGATCTATCGTCTGCACAAGTGGGGCGGGATTATGGCGGTTTTGTTTGCCGCAGCGCACTGGTTGCTGGAAATGTCGGAGGACCTTTTCGAGAATCTAGCGGGCCGTGGCGCCCGGCTGGATGCCGATGAGTTCTCGGCGTTTCCGGGCGGGCTCCGGGATCTTGGCGAAGACCTGGGTGAGTTTGTTATTTATCTGATGTTCGCCATGTTGTTGCTGAGCCTGTGGCGTCAGTTTTCCTACCGTTTGTGGCGGCCGTTGCATCGCGCAATGCCTGCGCTGTATCTGTTGGTAGTGTTCCATGCGGTGGTGCTTGCTCCTGCCGGGTATTGGCAAGGGCCACTGGGGTGGTTGATGGCGGTCTTGTTTGTAGCGGGCAGCGTTGCCAGCGTTTGGTCGCTGACGGGGCGTATCGGGGCCGGGCGCTCAAGCGAAGGAACGGTGATTTCGGTAGAGCGGGTGTCCCGCGATATTCTCGAGGTGACTTGCAAGCTGGCTGATACCTGGCGCGGGCATCGTGCCGGCCAGTTTGCTTTTGTGATCTTTGACCGGTTTGAGGGGCATCACCCGTTTACGATCGCCAGTGCAGACCGTGGCGACAAGACTGTGACCTTTGCCATCAAGGCTCTGGGAGATTACACGCAAAAGCTGTCAGGTCGTTTGGTTGCAGGAGATCCGGTGAAAGTGGAAGGCCCCTATGGCCGGTTCCAGCTTGATCGGGCCAGGGCCGGTGTTCGGCAGATCTGGGTAGCAGGCGGAATTGGTATTACACCGTTTCTGGCCTGGCTGGAGTCATTGGATTCGCGAGGCGAGGATGAGGTTCGGGCTGATATTCACTACTGCGTGACAGATCCCGGACATGATCCGTTCGTGGCTCGGATGGAATCCCTGTGCGCGGCCCGTCCGGGGGTTGATCTGCACCTGCATGGTGGGGCCAGTGGCAGGCTGACGGCTGAGGCTCTGGCTGCGGATGCCGCCCGCGGTGAGCGAGCAGAAGTATGGTTTTGCGGGCCACAAGGGATGGCGGACAGCCTCCGCAAAGGGCTGCGGAGGCTTTGGCCGGGACGGGTGCGCTTCCACCAGGAAGCCTTCCGGATGCGTTAACCGGCCGGCAGGATGCGGGTCAGGTAGCTGAATTGCAGGGATTCAGGCAGGCCTTCCGGCTTGGGAATGCGCACAAAGTGGCCGCTGCCCGGTGCGTATTCCATGGCTTCACCATTGCGGTTTTCCATGGCGTTGGCACGGAAGTGAAGGTTGCCGGCCGGGGTTATCAGTTCCAGTTGGTCGCCCGGCGCGAATTTGTTCTTCACGTCGATGGTGAGCCATTGCTCGTCCGCGTCGCTGATGGTGCCCACCACCTGCTGGGTGCCCAGATAGGACGAACCCTGTTCGTAGGTCTGGTATTCCTGGGGCACGTGGCGGCGCAGGAAGCCTTCGGTGTAGCCGCGGTTAGACAGCGCTTCCAGTTCGTCCATCATGTGCATGTCGAAGGGCTTGCCGGCCAGGGCATCGTCTATGGCCTTGCGGTACACCTGGGTGGTGCGGGCCACGTAGTAGGTACTCTTGGTGCGGCCTTCGATTTTCAGGGAGTGCACGCCCATGTTCACCAGTTCGGCTACATGCTGGATGGCACGCAGGTCCTTGGAGTTCATGATGTAGGTGCCGTGCTCGTCTTCGTAGGCGGGAATGAATCCGCCCGGGCGGTTGGGTTCTTCCAGCAGGATTTCTTTGGGTTCGAAGGTTTCTACGCTGTCGGCAGAGGTGGCGATCAGGTCGCCGGTCTGGTCGTGACTGTGCTGAACCGGCTTGTAGTTCCAGCGACAGGCGTTGGTGCAGGCGCCCTGGTTGGCGTCCCGGTGGTTCATGTAGCCAGACAACAGGCAGCGGCCGGAGTAGGCCATGCACAGGGCGCCGTGTACGAACACTTCCAGTTCCATTTCCGGCACTTTCTCACGGATCTCGCGGATTTCGTTCAGGGCCAGCTCCCGGGACAGGATCACCCGGTTGATGCCCTGGCGGCGCCAGAATTCCACGGTGGCCCAGTTTACGGCGTTGGCCTGCACCGACAGGTGGATGGCCTGGTCCGGCCAGTTTTCCCGTACCAGCATGATCAACCCGGGGTCCGACATGATCAGGGCATCCGGCTTTTGCTCCAGCACTGGGGCAAGGTCTCTCAGGTAACTGCGCACCTTGTCGTTGTGGGGTGCGATGTTGGAAACCAGGTAGAACTGTTTACCCAGTTCGTGGGCCCGTGCAATCCCTGCCCCCAGGGCTGCAACGTCTTTGAAACTGTTGTTTCTTACTCTCAGGGAGTACCTTGGCTGGCCGGCGTACACGGCATCGGCACCGTAGGCAAAGGCGGTTTCCAAGTGTTCGGGGGTGCCGGCGGGCGCAAGCAGTTCCGGGAAGGTCATGGTATCTCCGGGTTGTTCAGAAATTGATCGGGTGCAGTGAGGGCATTATGAAAAAACGGAAGTTTGCCGCAAATAGGTGGTTGTGCCATTGATCTCGCTCAAAGGTCTTATTGATCAGTTTCGGCTAACATGTGTACGCTGATGGAGTTTGCAGATTGGGCCAGCATGAAATAGCAGGAGGAACCAGCATGGCGTCAGAGCCAGTAAGGCCTGAAAATTCAAAGCGTTCCCTGAGTATTCGGGTAAGTAAGCTGATCCGGGTTCAGTTGGAGCGGGGAAAGGTAGGTGTGGAAACGGTGGCCGGGCAGTTGAATATGAGCCGCTACACCCTGCACAAAAAGTTGCGCGAAGAGGGACTGACGTTTGCAGCCTTGTTGGAGCAAGTGCGCCGAGAGCAGGCACTGACTTACATGAAGGATAAAACCAAGCCGCTGGTAGAAATCGCCGAACAGCTTGGTTTCTCGGAGCTGAGTGCATTCAGCCGGGCGTTCAAGCGCTGGATGGGCACTCCGCCGGCTGAATACCGCTCACTCAGGCTGTCCTGATCACACCTTCTTGAAGATCAGGGTGGCGTTGGTGCCGCCGAAGCCGAAGCTGTTGCTCATCACCAGGTCCATGTTCTGGTTGTCCATGCGTTCACGAACGATGGGGTAGCCTTCGGCACCTTCATCCAGGTTCTGGATGTTGGCAGACGGGGCAATAAAGCCTTCCCGTTGCATGATCAGGCTGTAGATTGCCTCATGCACGCCGGCGGCACCCAGGGCGTGGCCGCACAGGGGCTTGGTGGAACTCAGCGGTGGAATCTTGTCCCCGAAGGTTTCCTTCAGGGCTTTCAGCTCGGTTACGTCGCCAGCCGGGGTGCTGGTGCCGTGGGTGTTGATGTAGCTGATTTCGCCGTCGATGTTGGCCATGGCCTGTTTCATGCAGCGAATGGCGCCTTCACCGCTCGGGGCAACCATGTCGGCGCCGTCAGAGGTGGCACCGAAGCCGACCAGTTCGCCCAGGATGGTGGCACCGCGGGCTTCTGCGTGTTCCAGGGATTCCAGTACCAGCGTGCCGCCACCACCGGAGATCACGAAACCGTCACGGTCTGCATCGTAGGTGCGCGAGGCCTGTTCCGGCGTGTCGTTGTACTTGGTGGACAGTGCGCCCATGGCATCGAACATCAGGCTCAGGGTCCAGTGGATGTCTTCGCCACCGCCGGCCAGCATCACATCCTGGCGGCCCAGGGCGATCTGGTCAGCCGCGTGGCCGATACAGTGGGCACTGGTCGCGCAGGCAGAGGTAATGCCGTAGTTGATGCCGGTAATACCGAACGCCGTGGTGATGGACGCGTTGATGGCGCTGCCCATGGTGCGGGGAACCCGGTAAGGGCCTACCCGGCGAATGCCTTTGTCGCGATGGGTGTCGATCGCATCCAGCAGTTCCACGGTGGACGCGCCACCGGTGCCGAATACGGCGCCCGTGGTGTTGGCACGCAGCTGCTCGTCGGTCAGGCCTGCCTGCTCGATGGCTTCTTTGGCTGCCAGGTAGCAGTAGCCTGCCGCCGGGCTCATAAAGCGCCAGATCTTGCGGTCGATCAGCTCGGACAGGTTCAGGTCGATCTTGCCTGCAACGTGGCTGCGCAGGCCGTTGTCCCGGGCTTCCTCGCTGAAGGCAATACCTGAGCGGGATTCACGAAGGGACTGGGCGACTTCTTTCTGGTTGTTGCCAAGGCTGGAGACAATCCCCATGCCGGTAATAACTACGCGACGCATCGTTCTAACTCCTAAAAGTCATCTGTAGAGGTGAACAGGCCAACCCGAAGGTCCTTGGCGGTATAGATTTCCCGCCCGTCCACTTCCATGCGGGCATCCGCAATGGCCATGGTCAGCTTGCGGCGGATGAGCCGCTTGATATCCAGGTAATAGGTTACCTTTTTGTTGTCAGGCAGGACCTGACCAAAGAATTTCACTTCGCCGGCACCCAGTGCCCGGCCCTTGCCTTCGCCACCGCTCCAGGCCAGGAAGAAACCGACCAGCTGCCACATGGCGTCGAGGCCCAGACAGCCCGGCATTACCGGGTCGCCTTCGAAGTGAACCTTGAAGAACCAGAGGTCCGGGTTGATGTCCAGTTCTGCCACCAGACTGCCCTTACCGTAAAGGCCGTCATCGGCGCCCACGTGGGTAATGCGGTCGACCATCAGCATTTCGTCGATGGGCAGGCGCATGGCGCCAGGGAATAATTCGCCATGGCCACAGCGGATCAGGTCTTCTTTGTCAAAGTGATCAGGGTACATGTTGCCAGTATCTCTATTGCAAAATGATGTACTGATACTTTAGCGCCTGATTCAGAAACGGCTATTGACCTTTAGTGGATGATTGCCGCAAACACCCCGTTTTTGTGCCTGAAACCCTGCTCCTGGCGTTGATGCTCATCAAGGTACCCGGGCGCGGCCCTTGCTACCGTGTCGGACTATTCAAATCTGTGCGGTTGGCGGTTCGGAAGGAGGTGTTATGTCCGCAGAACACGAGGTGATCACAGGCTCCCTGGCACTGCAGGACGGGCGCGTAACGGCCCGGCTGGAGCGGGTGACGGATCATTCGCCGGAGCTGGTCTGGAAGATGCTGACGGATTCTGTACACCTGGCCAGCTGGCTGGCGCCGGGCACGCTGGACGCCCGCACCGGTGGCCGGGTTCAGCTGGATTTCGGTAACAGTGGCACGCCCATTGATTGTCGGATATCGGCCTGTGAGCCGCACCGCTTGCTGGTGTATTCCTGGAGTGCCGGCGATGATCCGGAGCGGCCGTTGCGGTGGGAACTGGTGCCGGAAGGCGATGGCACCCGGTTGTCGCTGACCCTGTTGCTGCCAGATGATCACCTGGTGCCGATTGCCTGTGCCGGCTGGGATGCACACCTGGAAATGCTGATGGCAGCGCTGGAGGGAATCAGTATTCACTTTCCTGCAGGCCGCTTCCGAGCCGCCCGCAGTTACTTTGAACAGTGCCTCAAGGAGAAGCTGGCGGCCTGAGCCGCTCAGCCTTCCCGACCGTCTGCCCTGGGCCGTGCCAGTACCCCGGCATAGCGCACCAGGAACAGTCCGTAGGCAATCATCCATAACAGGGTGCTGGTGCCAATGCCCGGGTGCCACGGGATGATGCTCAATGCGGTGAGCACCCGGATAACCGCCGCCAGCTGAATGGCGACGAACGCCAGCACCATTCCCTTCGGAAGTTTCAACGGCCGGCCGGTATGGCCAAGGGAGACCCGGGCAATCACGCCCAGGATCAGGCAACCGACAGCACCTGCGCCTGCTGCGTGGCTCCAGGCGTTGGAGGGCCAGTCTGCAACCAGCGAGCCTGCCAGCAGCAACAGCGCGACCGGTACCCAGAGAATAGACAGGTGCAGGATCCACAGCAGTGGCTCGGAGCGCGCCAGCCAGCCTTTCCAGTTATACAGGCGAACCAGCATCAGCGCGGCGGCAACCACGGCGATTACGGCCGCCAGGGTTTTCCAGCCGGTTACCAGGGATGCCATCAGCAGGATCATCGAAAACAGGGCGGCCATGTCCAGCCCCGGAATCATTTTCACCGCCTCGGCGTTGCCACCGCGCTGGCGCAGCCAGCCGGCAGTGAAGGCCGGCGTGATGCGGCCGCCGATGATGCTGATCAGCGCCAGGGCCATAATCAGCGCGCCGTAGCTAAAGGACATATCCAGCCGGGTAACGAAACCGATCTGCATCAGCCACAGCAGGCCCAGAACGACCATAATCATGGCCTGGCGTTTCTGGCGCGCATGCCATACTCGCCATCCGGCATCGATCATCACCAGTGGCAGAAAAGCCAGGTTAACGCCCTGAACCATCCAGTCCGGCAGGTTTCCACCCAGGGCCAGCAGCAGGCGACCGGCCAGCCAAACGCCCCAAAGCAGCGCCAGGGGAAGGCCGTGGGTGCGTTCTGTTTGCGTCCATACACAGACGGCGGTCAGCAGAAAGCCGGCAATGGCCGCCGACAAAAACCCGAACAGCATTTCATGCTGGTGCCAGAACAGGGCAGGCATGGCCAGTGGTAACTGCAGAACGCCGGTTACTTCCAGAACCCAGACCGGTATGGCCACAAGGGTCAGTACCGTCATGGACAGGAAGAAAATCCGGAACGGATAGGAAAATAACTGGCTGACGCTGGCGGGTGCCTGGTCAGCGGAGTTGGGTATGGCCTGCATGGAGATCTCCCAAATACATATATTACAGGTATATGTTAAATCTGCGTGCCTGTATTAACCATACCTGCTTGGGGGTAGTTTGCGTACAATGGCCGCAAATCTCTTGTAACCGAAGGAACTTCCATGTCGTACACGATCCTGAAGCACCTGCACATGACCACAGCCTACCTTACTATCACACTCTTTGCGCTGCGGTTGCTGCTGGATGCGGTAGGCCGGCCGGGCTGGCGCCAGACACCGCTGCGGTTCATTCCCCACATCAATGACACCATTTTGCTGGTGGCGGCGATTTCCCTGCTGTTTGTGGCGGGTTATGCCTCGGCCATGCCGGGCTGGCTGATTGCCAAGATCGTACTGCTGTTTGGCTACATTATTGCTGGTGTGTTTGCCCTGAAAGCCACGCTGGGCAAGCCGGCCCGCATCACCGGTGCCGTACTTGCCCTGGTCCAGGTCAGCGCCATCTTCCACCTGGCCATGGCCAAGCCGTTCTGAATCAGCGTTTCTCGCTGACCTGCTTCGTCAGTTCCTTCAGCTGTTCCTGGACAGCCTGGAGCTGACGGGCAATTTCATCCCGTTCGTCGTGGGCTTGCTGGGCCTGCTTGGCATTTTGTTCCTCGCTCATCACCTCCAGAATCGCCCCAATCATCATGTTCAGGAATACAAAGGCCGTCAGGAAGATAAACGTCAGGTAGTAGATCCAGCTCATGGGATAGGCCTCCATGGTGGCGTACATCACGTCGGTCCAGTCCTCGAAGGTGGCGACCCGGAACAGGGTGAGCATCGAGATGGCCACATCGCCCCAGAGTTCTTCGTCCACACTGGCAAAGAACATTGAGCCCATGGCGGCATAGATGTAAAAGATGATGAACATCAGCAGGGCGATGTAGCCCATGCGCGGAATGGCTTTGAGCAGGGAATTGATCAGAAAGCGCAGTTCCGGCACTACGGACACCAGTCGCAGCACCCGGAAGACCCGCAGCAAACGGCCCAGAAGCACCGCCTCGGAGTTGTCCAGCGGGATCAGGCTGCCGATCACTACCAGGGTGTCGAACAGGTTCCAGCCGTCCATCAGGAACCGGCGCTTGACCGGGCAGGCGGCGAAGCGAAACAGGATTTCCACCAGGAAGAACAGCGTGATGGCGTTATCCAGAACGGTCAGGGTCTGTTCAACCAGCGGCGGGAGTTCGTAGGTTTTTGCGCCGATGGTCAGGGCCGAGAGAATGATGATGGCAATCACAACGCCCTGAAACACCTTGCTCGATTCAATGCGTTTCAGTTGATCAAAACTACTTGTGGGAGTTATGTCCACAGACATCGTTCAGGCTCCGGATTAGGTTGGCGCGGCAATTCTAATCATCCGGAGCAGCGGGTGGTAGCTCTGTGACGGCGGTTTAATCCACCAGCTGAACAATCAGCTGCCATTCTTCGGAGGGTTCGGTCTTTACCAGCCATTTAGCCATTGTTGGCCTTTCCTTTCTTGGTGAACGCGGAGTACAGGTGCAGTAGTTGAGCGAACAGGCCTAGATAGGCCAGGCTCCAGGCGCCGGCCGCCAGCCAGAGCAAGGCAGGCTCGCTGAAAGGCACAGGGCCTGCCAGGTACCGGCAGATACTGGCGAGTGCAGTAAGTACCGCAATAGCCAGAACCTGCCACGCTGGCGGGAAGCGCCGGCAGGCCCGTTGCCAGGCCAGGCGTAACATCACACTGCAAGACAGGGTGCCCAGGGCGCCAACGGCAATCACGTGCAACGCGGGCAACAGGGCGTGGCCAGCAACCAGGTGCACGCCGGTAACCGCCGCCCCGGCGGCCAGCCAGAGATAACCGATGGCCAGCACCAGCAGGTCCGGGCGGTCGGTACAGTGCCAGAGTTTCCAGCGGGCCACCCGAATGGCAATCAGCAGGCTTGAGGCCAGCAACAGCAGGCCAGCCAGTTTTTCCGTAGCGGTAAACAGAATGCACACCATGGCGAGGGGCAGAATCGCCAGTAACCAGCCTTCTATTAATGGCTGAACCCGGGCTTCCAGCGGTATGCCTTTCTTCTCCAGGGTGCCGGCCACCGCCGGCGCGATGATGCGCCCGCCCATAAACGTCATCAGCAACAGTAAACCGATGATGGCGGTGTGCAGAAGAAAACGGGTATCGGGGAAGGGAAGGCCGACGCGCACCAGGAAGTAGACCAGGGCCATCAGGCAGAGCACTAGGATTAGCGGGCCGGCAACCTTGTTGCGCCACTTTTTGGCGGCCTGGAAACGGGGCACCACGTAGCGTGCCAGTAACAGGGCAAAGGCCGGGCTGAGCAGTTGGCTGACCAGCCAGTCCGGTGCCAGCAGCCAGCTCACACGGGCCGCAAGCCAGAGCCCGAACAGGGGGCCGAGTATTCGCCAGGGTTGGGGGCCAAGGGTGTAGCCGGCAATCAATGCCAGGGCAAAGCCGAAAACCAGTTCGTGGCCATGGCCCGCGCCAATCAGCCCCGGCGGCCAGCCGGTGCCAGACAATACGGCGAACAGGGACAGGGGAACAACCAGGGCAGCCCAAAAGGCAGCAGCGGGAAAGAACAGCCAGAATGCGTGCAGGGGCTTGCCAGCCACGTTTAACAGACCTCGGTATGGGTTCCGGTTGGAAGGCCCCGCAGGTTACCGGGGCCAGAACCGGAGTTTATACCGTGTAGGGCAGCACACCAAAATAGATGGCACTGAAATGGCAGGCGCTGCCGCCGATCACGAACAGATGCCAGACCGCATGCATGTAGGGAATGCGATCCGCCAGGTAGAACGCCACGCCGGCGGTATACACAATGCCGCCGGCAATGGTCAGGTGCAGCGCGGTTTCGCTGAGGTTGGCGACCAGGTCAGACGAGGCAAAGGTAATCAGCCAGCCCATGGCGACGTATATGCCCACCCGCGCCAGCTTGAAGCGGTTCTTGAAGATGACTTTCAGTACCACACCGGTCAGGGCCAGCGACCAGATCACCGCAAACAGCGTCCATCCGGTGGTGCCGCGCATATTCACCAGCAGGAACGGTGTGTAGGTGCCGGCGATGAGCAGGAAAATGGCGCAGTGGTCCAGTGTCTTGAAAAGGGATTTCAGCTCCGGGCGGCGAGCACCGTGGTACAGCGCAGAGGCCATGTACAGCAGGATCAGTGACGCACCGAATACGCTGAAGCTGACAATCTTCCAGGTGTCTCCCATCTGGCTTGCACCGGCAATCAGGGCAATGGTTCCGATAACACTCAGAATGGCGCCAAGGCCGTGGGTTGCGCTGTTGATCCACTCTTCTACCCGCAGGTGAATAGATGGCAACGAATCGTCTGGGTGGTTCATGCTTGCTGTCATCCGCGCTGGCCTGTGTTCGCTAAAAGTATAATGCAGTTCAGCGTACATGTGTACGCAAGTGTTTGCCATGACCATCCTGTGACCATGTTCAGAAAAACTGAACGATCTGCCGGAAATCTTCCGTTTTCGTCTTTTGCGTCGGGCAGTTACGCTGGCACCAAGTTTGAAACAACCAAGGGGATTGTTCCGATGGCAAAAGTTCTTGTTCTTTACTATTCCATGTACGGCCATATCGAAACCATGGCAAACACCATTGCCGAAGGCGCCAAGGGCGTTGAGGGTGCCGATGTAGTGGTCAAGCGAGTGCCGGAAACCATGGCCGACCAGGCGTTTCTGAGCGCTGGTGGCAAGGCCGAGCAAGATGCTCCGGTAGCCAGCCCGGCTGAGCTGGCAGACTACGATGCCATCATCTTCGGCACGCCGACCCGCTTCGGCAACATGGCGGGCCAGATGCGCACCTTCCTCGACCAGACCGGTGGCCTGTGGGCTGAGGGCAAGCTGCACGGGAAAGTGGGTAGCGTGTTCACTTCAACCGGAACAGGCGGCGGTCAGGAGCACACCATTACCTCATTCTGGACCACCCTGGCCCATCACGGCATGGTGCTGGTACCTCTGGGCTATGGAATTCCGGAGTTCTTTGATATCTCTGAAGTGAATGGCGGCACGCCTTACGGCGCCTCGACCATCGCCGGCGGTGACGGTTCCCGCCAGCCCAGTGAGAAAGAATTGGCCATTGCCCGCTTCCAGGGCAAGCATGTTGCAGAACTGGCAGTGAAGCTGCACGGCTGATTTCGAAGTAGCAAGCGTTGACTCAGGTTTGGGCGGCGGGCTGAAAAGTCCGCCGTCTTTTTTTATGTCCGCCTGCCGGCTTTCGTACTGGCAGCCTTTAGCCGGGAATAAGTGGCGGGCACCACACCCAGCCATGACGCCAGCTGATTGTCCGGCACCCGCTTGACCAGTTCCGGGTACTCATCGAGCAGCAGTTGGTAGCGCTCCTTGGCCGGCATGGTGTGTTTGCGGTATTCCCGCATGCTGGTCAGCTCCGCAATCTCCTCGGTCAGCACCAGTGCGAACTTATGCCAAAGCCCGTCGCCATGGTTCTGGATCGCCGAACGGAAAGCGCTGAAATCCGCCACCCAGACTGTGGCCGGCAGCACGCTGGTCAGGCACAGGGTATTACGCACCGTTCTGCTGCGCCCGAATACCGGCCAGATCAGATCGCCTTCGGTAAAGAAGTGATGAATCGCGACCTTGCCGGCAGATGATTCCCGGAACAGGCGCAAAACGCCGTACTGGATCAGATACACGTTAGCCCAGGGCCGGTCGTGTTTTTCCAGGGGTGTTTCTGCGTCTATCCTGCATTGATGGAACAGGCGGGCGATATCGCTCAGAAACCGTGCTTCCGGGCTGTTTTGCTTTTCGTTCAGGCAGATGCCAAAGGCGCGGCTCAGGCCGTTCAGCAGGGCAACTTCGGCGGGTGCCGCGTCGTGGTGAATAATGTCCGGGTGGTCTTCACCCAGCAGGCAGGGTGCGGATGCCATCGGTGGTCGGAAACTGCTGTTCATAACAAACCTTCGCTGCATTGGCGTAGGTCAATTATGCTACCAAAAAAACAAACATCTGAAATGACTTAAATGATTAAAGATATTTGACTTAGTCGATAACGATTACTCGGTGCCGGAGGGCGGCTTGTGGGGAAGGCCACTTGTGCGGGACCTCCTCCCAAAACACGCTCCTGCGGCACATCCATGTGGCGCTTGGGCTTCGCCATCCCTGGCTCCGCACAGTTTTGGGAGGAGGTCCCGCACAAGCGGCCCAGAGCAGCGCAGTGGCCTTCCAGGCTCGCCATCATCAGCTCATACGGCCGTTCTGGATATGTGAAGGGGCTATTTCTTCAGAACCTGTCAGTGGCTGGTGCCTTCCTCGTAGTTGATCTTGTTCCAGACGTTGTACTTGCCGGAAGGCTTGTTCATCGGAATGCGCTTTTCTTCTTCCAGCGTATCCGCGTCGTAAACAATGATGGCACCGTCGTCGTCCCAGATGCTCAGCAGCAGCTTCTCGCCGTGGCGATCAAACTCCACATGGGCCGCTACCTTGCCAGGCTCCGGTTGCAGGGTCTTGACGATTTCCAGGGTCTGCTTGTCGATGATGTGCACCTTGTCGGCGTTGGGGCCGAAGAACACATCTGCCCAGGCGTAGCGGGAATTCTCGTGGCTGCGCATGAAGAAACCCGGGCCCTCGGTTTTCAGGGTTTTGATCACTTCCCAGGTGTCCATGTCGATGATGGAAATGGCGCCGGCCCGGAAGTGCGGGGTAGCCATCACCCGGCGGCCTTCGTATTCCCAGGTAATGCCGGAGCCCAGGTGGGGCATGCCGGGCAGCGGCAGTTCGGCGGTGGTATTGCCGGTATCCAGGTCGATCACCACGCCATGCTTGCCGTCGCGGGCGGCGCCGATCAGGTGCTGATAGCCCGGGTCGAAGAAGAAGTCGTCCAGCAGGGTGTCGGTGGTCATCCGGCGCAGCTTCGCTTTTTGATTCTCGACAGTGATTTCCCAGGCTTCGGGGATGTCTTTCAATGCCGCGATGAAGCTGCTTCTGGGTGGTGCGGTATACACGGCGCTCACCCGGGAGCTTTCGCCGGCATCGTTCTCAACCGGGATGAAATCCAGCATTTCCAGGTTGGCAGCGTCGAACAGCACCATGGAATGGGGCAGGTAGTTGGCGGCCAGCACGTAGTTGCCATCAGCAGACACGGCAATGTTGCGCATGTTGATGCCGGCGCGAACCTCAGCCACGACTTTCAGGTTGTAGATGTCGTACTTGGTAATCCAGCCATCCCGGGAGCCGAAGTACACGTAGCGGCCGTCCGGGCTGTACTTGGGGCCGCCGTGCAGGGCAAAGCGGCTGGGGAACCGGTGGATGGGCTCCATCTTGTCGCCATCCAGCAGGGTGACGTGGTGGTCGCCGATTTCTACCACCAGGAACAGGTTCATCATGTCCGCTTCGAACGCCGGTTCATCCGGCAGGGAGCCTGCGGCATGGCTGACTTCCTGGCTGTTGCGGATTTCGGCTTCGCCCCACTTCAGCTCGTGATTCGGAGGCTGATAGATGAAGTTGGTCAGGGCGGCGATCTGCTGGTCGTTCAGGATGTCTTTGTAGCCCGCCATCTGGGTGGCTGGGCGGCCTTCGCGGATGACCTTTTCGGCCTCGGCCTTTTTCAGTCGCCCGAGGTTTTCCGGCAGCAGGGCGGGGCCCATGCCGCCAAGGCGGTCGGGGCCGTGGCAGGCGGCGCATTGCTGCAGGTACAGGGTGTCTGTTCCGGTTTCGCCGGATTCACTGGCCAGCAAAGGGGTGGCCATCACGCTGCCGGCCAGTAACAGGGTGGAGATAATCTTTGTTCGGGCTTGGGTCAGGTTCACCTGCAACAGCTCCCGGTTGGTCAGTCAGGTTTCGGTTCAGGCCGGCCGGCGGCCAGCGGTGGCAGCAGCCGGGCCGGACAAGGCACTGTTCCAGCCAGCTTGCGCCGGGCGGGCCAGGGTGTCGGCCAGTTGCACCACTTCACCCACAATGATCAGTGTGGGCGGCTGGAAATCTTCCCGTTCAATGGTGTCGACCAGGTCTTTCAGGGTGGTGACAGTCATGTGCTGCAGCGGTGTGGTACCGCGCTCTACCAGTGCCACCGGGCAATTCTCGGACAGGCCATGGGCGGTCAGCTGCTCGACGATGGTCGGGGCGTTGTGCAGGCCCATGTAGAATACCCGGGTTTGACCTGGCGCGGCCAGCACCTGCCAGTTCAGCTCCAGGGCCTGGTCGCCCTTGCGGTGGCCGGTTACGAAGGTCACGCTCTGTGCGTAGTCCCGGTGCGTCAGGGGGATGCCGCAGTAGGCAGAGCAACCGGCGGCGGAGGTAATCCCCGGCACCACCTGGAAGTCGATGTCGTTCTCTACCAGGAATTCGGCTTCTTCACCGCCACGGCCGAAGATGTACGGATCGCCGCCTTTCAGGCGCACAACCCGGCGCTGTTGTACGGCCAGTTTCACCAGCAGTTCGTTGGTCTCATCCTGGGGCACATAGTGGCAACCGCTGGCCTTGCCCACGTGAATGCGCTCGGCCCTGGGGTTTACCAGTTCCATAATCTGTGGCGATACCAGGCGGTCGTAGACAATGGCATCGGCCTGCTGGATCAGCATCAGGGCCCGCAGGGTCAGCAGGCCCGGGTCGCCGGGGCCGGCGCCCACGATGGCCACTTCGCCCGGCCGTAAGGGTTGCTCCGCCAGCTGGAACTCCACCAGGCACTTCTTGCTTTGGTTAGTTGTCATGGCGTGCGTCCTTACAGGTTGTTGACCGGGATTTCGATAGCGGCGGCGGCCACTCTGCGCGGTGTGCTTTCCACCACGCCGATTTCCTCGTTGGTGAGGTAGCAGCCGGGGTCTTCTTCCCAGAAGTCGCCAGACACGTTGTATGCCCGTACCCGGGTGTTGCCGTTACAGATGTTCAGGTATTTGCAGTCCGCGCAGCGGCCTTTCACCGGGCGCGGATGATGGCGGAAGCCCTGCATCAGCGGGTCGGTGGTTTCAGACCAGATCTTCGAGAACGGGGTCTGCCGCACGTTGCCCAGGTTGTGGTCCCACCAGAAGGTGTCCGGGTGCACCACGCCCAGGTTGTCGATGTTGGAAATGTTCACACCGGAGGAGTTGCCGCCCCAGTTGGTCAGCCGCTGGGTGAGGGCATCTACCTGGTCCGGGTAGTGTTCCTTGGCCCACTCGATCAGGAAGGGACCGTCGGCGTCGTTGTTACCGGTGACGTATTCCCGCTCGATGCCGCGCTTGAGTTCGTCGTGGCAGTGGTTGAACAGCAGGTTCATGGCGTCGCGGGTCATGTCGTACCAGGCGTCGCGCTTCTTGTTGCGGCCGCCGCGGCCGGAGTAGTTCAGGTGCGACAGGTAGAACTTGTCGATCTGGTGTTCGTCCAGCATCTCCAGCATGGCCGGCAGTTCCGGGTAGTTATCCTGGGTCAGGGTGAAGCGCAGGCCTACCTTGATGCCGGCCTGTTTGCACAGGGCCACGGCGTGCATGGATTCCCGGAAGGCGCCTTTTTTCTGGCGGAATTCGTCGTGGGTGGCCTCCAGGCCGTCAATGCTGATACCCACGTAGTCGTAGCCAACCGCGGCAATCTTGTCGATGTTTTCTTCGGTGATCAGGGTGCCGTTGGTAGACAGGCCAACGTAAAAGCCCATTTCCTTGGCCCGGTGGGAAATCTCGTAAATGTCCGGGCGCATCAGCGGCTCACCGCCAGACAGGATCAGTACCGGCACGCCGTAGGCTTTGAGGTCATCCATCACGGTGTAGACTTCCTGGGTGCTCAGCTCGCCCTTGAAGTCGATATCGGCAGAGATCGAGTAACAGTGTTTGCAGGTCAGGTTACAGCGGCGGATGAGGTTCCAGATCACCACCGGGCCACTGGGCTTGGGCACCGGGCGGACGGGTGTCGGGTTCATCAGGGTTTTGATGTAGCGGGTCATGCGAAACATAAAATTCTCTCTCTCATCGGGAGTGGCCTGGTTGCCTCTCCGGGCTGGCCTTTACCGGCTCTCTGCCCTTGTACTATCCCCCCGTGGGCGCTGGGTATCCATACCTTTGATGGAGTACTTCGAGGGGTAGTCCCTATGGCTTATCTGCCTGTTTTCTCAGCCGCAATCCGGTTTTTTTGAGGATGGCAGAGCTGTACAGGATGGTGTGGCCGGAGCAGGTGTCGCCCAGCAGTTCACGAATCTGTGCGGCCTTGTGCTCCACCTCTTCACGACTGGTGCCGTGCACCATGGCAAACAGGTTGAAGCTCCAATAGGGCAGGTGCCGGGGGCGACGGTAGCAGTGGCTGACGAACGGCAGGTCACCAACTTGCTGGCCCATGGTGCTGATGGCGTCGTCAGAGACATCCCACACAGTCATGCCGTTGTAGCGATAGCCCAGCTTGTAGTGGTCGGGTACGGCAGCCACGCGGCGGATAACGCCGGTCTCCTGCATGTGTTGAAAGCGGGACAGCACGTCTTCTGCCGGCATGCCGAGCTGACGGCCCAGTTCGCCCCAGGGATCGGATACCAGTGGCAGGCCTTCCTGGGTGGCGAGGATCAGTTCCCGGTCCTGGTCGGTGAGCCGGGCCTGCTCAGACTTCAAAGTGGAGGTTGACATGAAACTCCTGCTCCTTGGGCATGTTGTACACCGGGTAGCCGGTCAGCGCTTCAATGCGCCCGATGGTTTCGGCAATGCCTTCCGGGGTTTCTGTGGCCAGGACAAACCACATGTTCAGTTCGTGTTCCCGGCGGTAATTGTGGGCCACCTCTGCAAAGCTGTTTACCTGTTCGGTTACCCGGTCAAAGTCCTGCTCGGGAATGCGCATGGCGGCCAGGGTCAGGCCGCCTCCCATTTCACCGGCATGGAACATGGGGCCGAAACGGGTCAGGGTGCGATTGGCTAGCAGGGCTTTCAGGGTATCCAGCAAGGTCTGCTCACTGATGCCCAGTTCTTCGGCAACGTCCCGGTACGGGTTCGGGGTCAGCGGCAGGCCGTATTGCAGGCGGTTGATGATGGCTTTTTCAGTATCGGTAAAGGCAGGGGCTACGTCTGGTGACTCCCGGCGGGCAGCTGGCTCAGCTGTTACTGACATAGCGTCCTCCCCGTTGAAGATAGGCTTTGTTGCTGAACAGAACTGCGTGGGGAATCTGTTCAAGGTGGTGGCTGGCAATCATCTGGTCCAGCTGGCCCAGTACCCGCTCCCGGTTAACGCCGTGAATCATGCAGAACAGGTTGTAGGGCCAGTCGGGCAGTCTGCGGGGGCGCTGGTAGCACAGGGTTACAAAGGGCACGGCAGCCAGTGCGCGGCCAAGTTCGCTCACCTGCTCGTCGGGCACATCCCACACCACCATGGCGTTGGCCCTGTAACCCAGGGTGCGGTGCTTCACGATCAGGCCGGAACGCTTGATCAGGCCCTGATCCTGCCAGTGGCGGACGGCGTCCATAACCTGTTGCTCGGTCAGGCCGGTTTGTTCGGCCAGCGCCAGGTACGGGCGGGGTGTTAATGGCAGGCCTTCTTCCAGTTTCTGGCGGAGCCTCAGCAGGCCCCAGGCACTGAAGGCCTCGGTATCAAACAGATAGCTGCCGTTGTGGCGGTCCGGGTGTGGCGCTGGGTGGTTCATGGTAGTGCGTCCCAGTCGATGTCGAAGCCCAGGTCAATATGGTAACCCTCAACCATGGGCAGCCGGAGTATGGGCAACTTCAGTTGATGTTCCAGCTCGTCCAGCCGCTCATCCAGGGTGTCTTCATCCGGGGCGGTCATCACGAACCAGAGATTGTATAGGTGCTCCCGCGCGTAATTATGGTTTACGCCGGGAGCGCTGCTGATCCGTGCGGCCACCAGGTCGATCTGCTCGACCGGCGCCGCCACGGCAGCCAGCAGGCTTGCGCCTGCCTGGCTGTGTTCAAACACCGGGCCAACCCGGCTGAGTACCTGTTGTTGCTGGAGCACCGCCAGCCGGCTGATCACTTCGTCCTCGGAAATGCCCAGTGTGTCGGCCATCTCGCGGTAAGGGCGCTCACATACCGGCAGGTTGCGCTGGTAGTGGTTGATCAGTTGTTGGTCGACGGTGTCCAGTCTCATCAGGTTATCTCCTCCGGGCCAGGGGCCGGATCAGTACACGTCGTGCTGGGTGTTGTAAGTGTTGAACTTACCGGTCGGGGTAACCATGTAGTCGCCCTTGATGACCTTCTTCAGCTCACGTGTCTTGTCGTCAACCACAACAATGGCGGAATTCTTGTCTGAAGTGTTCCACACAGAGAACCAGACTTCGTCACCCGCTTTGTTGTATTCCGGCTGGACCACACGCTTGGGGCCTTCGCCCAGGTCAGCCCACTCGGCAATCGGCAGCACTTCGTAGCCGGCATCAAAGTTGTTGATGTCGAAGACGGCAATGCTCTGGCTCACAGCTTCAGCCGGGTTCAGGGCGGTGTCTACCCAAAGGTTGGTGGACTTCGGATGGGTCTTCACGAACAGTGAACCGCCACCCTGGCCATCAACCGTGCGAACCACTTTCCAGGCCTTGTCCGGATGACCTTCCGGGTCGGTACCGATCATCTGGATGGTTTGGTCACCCAGGTGAGAGGTTGCCCAGACCGGACCATGCTCGGGGTCAACAAAGTTGGCGCCACGACCTGGGTGCGGGATCTTGCCTACGTCGACCAGGGCTTCCAGATTACGGTCCTGGGCGTCAACAACGGCAATCTTGTTGGAGTTGTTGGCGGCGGTCAGGAAGTAACGCATGCTGGCATCCCAGCCACCATCGTGCAGGTACTCAGCCGCATCGATGGTGGTGATGTTCATGTTGTCCAGGTCTTCGTAGTTGGCCAGCAGGATCTTGCCGGTCTCTTTGACGTTGACGATGAACTCCGGATGCGCGTGGGACGCCACAATGGCGGCAACACGCGGCTCAGGATGGTATTCCTGGTTGCTCACGGTCATGCCACGGGTGCTCACGATTTTCTTCGGCTCCAGGGTGTCGCCGTCCATGATCACGAACTGGGGCGGCCAGTAGGTGCCGGCAATGGCGTACTTGTCTTCCCAGCCTTTGTACTTGGAGGTCTCGACAGAACGCGCTTCCATACCAACCTTGATCTTGGCTACGGTTTGCGGCTCTTCCATCCACAGGTCGATCATGTTGATCAGGGCGTCACGGCCGATAACCATCACGTAACGGCCAGAGGCAGACATCCGGGAGATGTGCACCGCGTAGCCGGTTTCGATGATCTTCACGACTTCCTTGGAATCGCCGTCAATCAGGGCAATCTTACCGGCGTCACGCAGGGTAACGCTGAAGATGTTTTCCAGGTCCAGGTCGTTCATCTGTTTCTTCGGACGATCTTCCGGAGCAACAAGCACTTCCCAGGTGTTCTTCATGTCAGCCAGGCTGAACTCGGGAGGCTGTGGCGGCTCGTGCATGATGTACTTGGCCATCAGTTCCACGGTTTCTTCGTCGAAGTCACCAGAGGTCAGCCAGTTCGGCATACCGGCCGGGGAGCCGTAGCTGATAAAGGCCTTCAGGTAGTCAATGCCGCGCTCCTGGGTAATATCCGGGGTCAGCGGCTTACCGGTGGCGCCTTTACGCAGTACACCGTGACAGCCGGCGCAGCGCTGGAAGTAGATTTCCTTGGCCTGTTCGAACTCGGCGTCGGTCAGGTCAGGGGCACCGGGGGTGCGGACGACTCGTGCGGAACCGGCATCAACGGCACTGGGGGTGCCTTCGTATGCCATGGTTGCGTCATCGCCATTCTTGGGGGCAGCCTGCGCAGTCATCACGCCCATGGACGTAATGGCCACCGCGAAGGCCAGTGGCTTGATCATCATATCGGTTACTCTCATCAGGTTCTCTCCTTGGGATTCAAGAGTACGTCCTAGGGTTCTCTTGTTGGGCTTCTCAGACATTGATTTATGTCACATAAATACAGGTAATCAAGAGAGTACCTCCCCATGGGTAGATGGCGTATAACCAAAGATCACTGGATACCGCAGGAGAATTTAATCAATATCAATGCCATGGAAATATTGGAATTGCAGCATGTGCTGAAGCTTCCCGGAGACCCGCAATGAAAACGACCGGTCAGGCCTGCTCCTGGCACTCATTGGTACTGGCGACGGCGCTGGCGATCACCTCCGTTCAGGCCCTGGCCGGCGCGCCCGAAAGCGAAGCCGAGCTGAAGAACTTCGTCATCCAGGATTGTGGCTCCTGCCACGGCCTGAAACTCAAAGGCGGGTTGGGACCACCCCTGCGGCCAGCAGACATTGAAGCCCTGCCGGAAGCTGCGATTTCCGCCATCATCCGGGAAGGCGTGCCGGGCACGGCCATGCCACCCTGGAAAGCCTTGCTGACCGACCAGCAAATTGCCTGGATCAGCGAGCAGCTCAAATCCGGTGCCTTGATTGCTCCCGAATCCGATTCCCCTCGAAGCCGATAACTGAAGGACCCACGATGAAACGTCTGTTTGCACCGATTGCACTGACCATCGCCGCTACCCTGACTGCCGGCTGCCAGAGCTTGTCTGCGCCGGAGCCGGTTGAACTGCGCGGCACGGGTGACCTGGGCCTGATCATCGAACGGGCCACCGGCTCGGTTTTGGTGGTTGACCACTCAGAACATGAAATCCTGGGCCGGGTAGAAGGCCTGGGCGATTTGTCCCACGCCTCCGTGGTGTACTCGCGGGATGCCCGCTACGGCTACGTGTTTGGCCGTGACGGTGGGCTCACCAAGGTCGACCTGCTCACTCGCACGGTGACTGATCGCGTTATCCAGTCCGGTAACAGCATTGGCGGAGCCATCTCCCAGGATGGCCGTTACGTGGCGGTGTCCAACTACGAGCCCGGCGGGGTAAATATTTTCGACAGTGAAACCCTGGATACCGTGGTGGAAATTCCCGCGTTCTACACCAATGCCGAGGGCGAGGAGGATCAGTCCAAGACCGTGGGCCTGGTAGACGCCCCGGGCAACCAGTTTGTCTTCAGCCTGTTCGAGGCCGGTGAAATCTGGACCGTGGATATGCACAGCAATCCGCCGGGTGTGACCCGCCATGAGGCCGGCAAAGAACCCTACGATGCCCTGATCACACCGGACGGCCGCTTCTATATAGCCGGCCTGTTCGGGGAAGACGGCTTGTCGATGATGGATCTGTGGGAGCCAGAGCAAGGCGCACAGACCATCCTGCCGGATTACGGCAAGGGCGAGCAGCGCTTGCCGGTGTACAAGATGCCGCACCTGGAAGGCTGGGCCATCGCCGATGGCTACGCGTTTGTGCCGGCGGTCGGTCGCCACGAGGTACTGGTCGCCGATATGGAAGACTGGGGCATGGTGCAGCGCATTCCGGTACAGGGCCAGCCGGTGTTTGTCATGGCCAGCCCGGACAACCGCCAGATCTGGGTCAGCTTTGCGCACCCGAAAAACGACGTGGTTCAGGTGATTGATTCCCGCACCCGGGAAATCATCCGTACCCTGGAGCCCGGCAAGTCTGTGTTGCACATGGAATTCACCCCTCGCGGTGAGGAAGTATGGGTATCTTCCCGGGACAGCGACCGGGTGACCATCTACAACACCCGCACCCTGGAAGAAGTCGCTACCCTGCCGGCGCAAAAGCCGTCTGGCATCTTCTTCACCAACCGGGCGCACCAGCTGGGCTTGTGAGGTGAGGGTTACCGCTGGCGGTTGGCTGTTCGTGCTTTGCACCAGTGCCGTCAGCGCCGGCCAGTTTTCCGGACCGGTGCGGCTTGAAGTACACACTGAAGCCAGGTCTGTCACCGTCGCCAGTTACCGGCTGCAGCGTTACCTCGACACACAGAACTGCAAGGCAGAACTGGTGTTCAATCAAGCCGGTGAGGGTGACGGTGACCTGGTGTACCGGCAGGATGGCCTGGCAGACAGACTCAAGCTCCGGGCCGTCAACGCCGATGGCCAGGATCCGGTTCCGGTCTGGGTAACCCGGAAAACCGCCGGTGTGAGAACACTGGGGGAGCTGGAAGGGCGGGACGTATCCCTGGTAGCAGGAACCGACCCGCTCTCCGGTCAGCTGGCACTGAAGGCCCTGGCTGCCGAGGGCGTAACGCCGAAACGGGGCCAGCGTTACGAGGCTGGTGATTTCAGCTCTGCCCTGGGATTGTTGCTGCACAACAACACCCATGCGGCGGTCTCGGAACTCGGGCTGGCCACGCCGTTCCTGGAATCCCAGGGCCTGGCCATTACCTGGCAGGGAGAACCCGTTTCGGGTGCTGGCTGGTATGCCGGCACCGACACCACGAACCCCGGACTGCAGCCGTGCCTGAAAGCACTGCTTGAACTGAAACGCAGCGACGATCGCCAGATATTCAATCTTTTCCCGGAATGGGTGCACGGCTTTGCCCCACCCGATTCCCTGCAATAAAAGGAACCTGTACATGACCTTCTACCAACCCGCCGGCAACGAAGTAGAGCTGTTCACCGCCGCTGCAGACAACGGCCTGCCGGTACTGATCAAAGGCCCCACCGGCTGTGGTAAAACCCGCTTTGTCCGCTACATGGCCGAAAAACTCGGTCGCCCGGTCTACACCGTGGCCTGCCACGATGACCTTACCGCCTCTGACCTGGTTGGCCGCCACCTGATCGGCCCCGACGGCACCTACTGGCAAGACGGCCCCCTGACCCGGGCGGTACGGGAAGGCGGAATCTGCTACCTTGATGAAGTAGTGGAAGCACGAAAAGACACCACCGTGGTACTGCACCCGCTGGCGGACGACCGCCGGGAACTGCCCATCGAACGCACCGGCGAACTGCTGAAAGCCGCTCCGGGCTTTATGCTGGTGGTGTCTTACAACCCGGGTTACCAGAGCTTGCTGAAAGGCATGAAGCCCAGTACCCGGCAGCGGTTTGTCTCCATGAGCTTCGATTACCCGACGCCGGATGTGGAGCAGACCATCGTCCAGGAAGAGTCCGGTTGCGATGCAGACCTTGCGAAGCAGCTGGTGGGGCTGGCAACCTCGTTGCGTAAGCTGAAAGACCACGACCTGGAAGAAGCAGCGTCTACCCGCCTGCTGATCCACACCGCATACCTGATTGCATCCGGTATGCCCCACATCGAAGCCTGCCGGGCCGGGATGATCGAACCGCTATCGGATGATGCGGTCACTGTTAACGCACTGATGGAGGTGGTGTATGCCGTATTCGGGCAGTCCGAAGAGTGAATCTCCCGGGGCGATTGCCCCGGTTATCTGGTACTTGCTGAACCTGCTGGCGTTGCCGGTTATCGGCTTCATCGTTTTGCTGACGATTGCCATGAAATCCGGTGAAGCCAGTGCGCTGAGGCGGGCTCACAGCAAAGCGGCAGTCTATATGTCCATACTGGGCGCGATGCTGATCAGCGGCGGCGTAGCCGTTTGCTGGCTCATCTACGGCAACACGGGACTATTCTGGACCTATGCTATTGTCTGGGCCGTCGTACTGCACACATCGTTTGTGCTTTGGGGCATGATTTCCCTGGCTCAGGCAATCGGCAACAAGCCGCCTACTTTTCCGCGGTGGCTGCTGTAGGTTCGGGTTCGGTGCTAGGCAGGGTAGACTTAGCCTGTCAGATGAATGCCAGCCAAAACTGAAACTACCACAATCGCCCAACCTTGAGCGGCCATTCTCCAGCCCCAGGGGGCATGCTTCATTTCCATGAAGTGATCTACCAGCAGTACTGCTTTCACAATCACCAGTCCGAACACCAGCCAAACCAGAACAGACATATCCGCGCCAGCCTGCATGGCCACAACCGGAGCCATGGTGCAGATCATCAGGGCGATATAAATCGCTAACATATCAGCCTCCTCAGGCCAGAACGTAGAGCATCGGGAACAGCACCAGCCACACCAGGTCGACCATGTGCCAGTAGGAGGCGCCGGATTCCATGCCGTTCATGTCGTCGCCGTTGTAGTCGCCTTTTTTCACCTTTACCGCGAGAACCACCAGGATGATCTGGCCCAGTACCACGTGCATGAAGTGGAAGAAGGTGAGGAAGAAATAGAACATGAAGAAGGTGTCGGTGCCCAGGTTGTAGCCGTTGGCGTAGAGGTCGGCGTATTCGTAGAGCTTGCCGAAGGTGTAGATGGACGACGCGGCGATGGCGGCCCAGAGCAGGGCAGCTGTGCCGGTTTTGCGGTCGCGCAGGCGATGGACGGAGAGTGCGACCAGGTAGCTGGCGGTGATCAGGCCAACGGTGTTGATCAGGCCGGTCCAGGGGTGCAGGGCGTCTTTGCCGGCTGAGAAGGTGGCCGGGTCCATGCTTCGGGCCACGCCATAGCCGATAAACAGAATGCCGAACACGGCCAGTTCCGCAAAGATGAAAAACCATACCGCGATGTCGCCGGGCAGGTGCCGCCTGTGGGCGGCTTGTACGTCAGCCATGACAGTCTCCGTTAACGGGTCAGGTTCATGTACAGCTTGGGTAGTTGGCCGGGCAGCTGGGTCGGGTCTTTGATGACCACGAAGTTGCTGCTGCCGAACACGTAGGGCAGGTATTCGTTGGCTTCTTCGTCGATGGTCACGCAAAACGGCGTCAGCCCGGCCTTGTGTGCTTCCTGCACGGCCATGCGGGTGTCTTCCACGCCGTAGCGACCTTCGTACAGATCCAGGTCGTTGGGTTTGCCGTCGGTGAGCAGCAGCAGGATTTTCTGGTGCTCTGGCCGGGTCTGTAGCAGTTTGATGGACTGACGGATGGCGGCGCCCATACGGGTGTAGTAGCCCGGTTCCAGGGCCTGGATACGGCCTCTTGTGGTGTCGTTGTAAGGCTCGTCGAAACTCTTGATGTGGTGGAAGCGAATGTGGTCCCGCCGCCTTGAGGAGAAGGCAAACAGGGCAAACGGGTCACGGCTGGCGGTGAGCGCCTCGCTCAGCAGTTGCAGGCCATCCCGGGCAATGTCGATCACCCGCTGGTGGTTATTGATGTAGGTATCGGTCGACAGCGAAATATCCGTAAGCACCAGGCAGGCGAGGTCCCGCTGGTTCTGCTTGCACTGGCGGAACAGCTTCTGATCCACTTCCCCAATGCCGCGTTTGTGCTGCACCATGCGTTCCAGGCATGCGTCCAGGTCCAGCTCTTCCCCTTCCAGCTGCCGGCGTTCCCACTGGCGCAGAGGTTTCAGCGCGCTGAACTGGCGGCGCAGGGTTCGGGCGGCGCGATTCAGGTGCTCTGGCAGCGGCGATGGCGTGGCGTCTTTGCTGAGCAGTGGCTGCAGGCAGCAGAATTTTTCCCGATAATCCTGGCGGCGCCAGTCCCATTCGGGCAGATGAATGCCCGGGCCCAGGTGCAGGTCATCGTTTTCTTCCGAGGGCAGATCCAGGTCGAACTTGATGGCGGAAGAGGCTTCGCGACGGTCCTGGGAGACCGAAATCATGTCCATGTCGTCGGCCACGGCGTCGGCGTCTTCTTCTTCGCTGTCATCGCCGGCGCGGTCGATGGGAATGAATTCAGACCAGGAAAACAGGCTTTCCAGTCGAAACAGCATCAGGCCCTGATCCTTGTCGAAGGCGTCCACGCGTTCGGCACGTCTGCGTTTCCGTTTTTTAGCCAGGCCACCGGATTTGGACATGGTGTTGTCGTCGCCAATGATCTGGCCTTTGAGTTTGCCCCGGCCCAGCACCGGGTAGAGCCAGAGTACTACCGGCCAGGGGTCGGTCAGGGCTTCTGGCAGGTCGTCTACGCTGCCCGGGTGAATCAGGGCCTGACGAATGGCCGCCTCGCGCTTGGCTTCGTTGCCACGCAGGCTGTCTGGTTCTGGGCGCCACTGCAGCGTGTGTTTTACCAACCGCTGGTACATGGGCTCCAGGCCCGGCCAGCGGCTCAGCAGTTCCTGCACCATGGCCTGATTGCCGTGCAGCCAGCTGTGATGGTGGATTTCGCCGAGTGAAGCCAGAGCCGCCAGCCACAGGTACAGCTCCCGGTTCACTTTGCGGGACGGGAACAGGGCCAGTCTGTCTGGCAGGCGCAGGCTTTCTTCATCGCGCCAGGCCAGTTCAAATTTGCGGTGGGTGCCGGCCAGCTTTTGCAGGAATCGCCGGCGAATCTGGAAATGCCGCGGCTCAGCAGTCACCAGACTCAGCGCAGGGTCTCCGCCCATGGCCCGGAACATGACACCGAGTGTGCGGGCTTCGTCTTTCAGATGCACGGCATACTCGGGGAATTCGCCCATGGCCTGGCGGGTTACGTAGTCGTGCCATTTCAGTCCGACCCACTCTTCCATCTCGTGTCCTCGTCGTTCAGGCCCGTGATTGTCGCGGGGTGGATTCCACCTGGCGCACAGGAATCAGTACGGTCTGTTTGCCAGGTTCGCCGGGCTCCCAGGTCAGCAGGGAGCCTTCGGGGTTGTCTTTCTGTACTTCCCGGCAGGCGCTCACGCACTGCAGGCACTGGGTACAGCTGAATTTCGCCCGCTTATGGCTGCGAGTGGGCAGTCGCATGGGGCAGGCCTCGTCGCAGGCCTTGGTGCAATCGCGGCAGGCGGCAGCGCGCTTGGTGTCGAAAGTCACTACCCGGCCCTTGCCGTTGGTCATCCAGGCAATGCTTTGTACCAGTCCCACTGCGCAGCCGTATTTGCAGAAGAGGTGCCGGGCAAACAGGAAATCAAAGGTGAACACCGCGGTGGCTACCGCCAGGAAAATGCCCGGGTACAGGCCAATCTGGCCGGTCACCAGGTCGGTATACAGGGGCATGGGTGGCAGCAGGTATGAAAGTAGTGCCAGGGCCCAGGAAAAACCAATGAGCGCGCATGCCAGGGTCAGGCCGGCCCAGTGAATGGCTTTGCCCGTGCTGCCTTTTTTCAGGGCTTCCCAGAGGGTTGGGCGGCCGGTTATGCGGGTCATCACGTCGTTGATGGCTTCCACCACGGAGAAATGCGGGCACAGCCAGCCGCAATACAGGCGGCCCCACTTGAAGGCAATCCAGAGCACCAGTGGCACCAGCACGAGGATGGGCAATACAAACCAGAACAGAATCTGGCCAGCCACCTCGGCCGGGGTGCTCTGGGCGACCCAGTCCAGATTAAGGTTAAACGACAGGGGAAAACCCAACAGAATGAATCGGGTTTCGGTCAGGTCATAACGAAAAATATTGAGTACGGGCGCAAACAAAAACAGCAGGAAGAAAGCGCTGCGGGTAATCAGGCGCTTCTGCTGAAGGGTGTCTTTCGGGTTGACGGTTTGCGCATGCACAGAGGTTGTCCAGGATTTCGGGAATGTGCCGGGGCCCGAAGGCCCCGGCGATCAGGCTTTATCAGGCGTCTGCCGTGGCAGGCCCCCGGACTTCCTCAGCCGGGCTGGCTTCGCCCTTGATGAAGAAGCTACCGAAGTACACCACCAGACCGGCCATAAAGAAGGCACCGGCGACAAATCGCATCCAGTAGAACAGGGCGATCTGATCCTGGCCTGCCATGAAGGACAGCGCTTCACCGCTTTCCGGAATACGCTGCAGCCAAACCTGCAGGACGCCGGCAGCGGTCAGGAACAGGGTGATGAACACCATGGAGATGGTCATCAGCCAGAAGCCCCACATTTCCACAATCTGGGCGGTATTGCTGTTGCCGTAGGGGCGACCGCGCATGATTGGCATGGCGTAGGAAATGATGGTCAGTACAATCATTACGTAGGCGCCATAGAAGGCCATGTGGCCGTGGGCTGCGGTAATCTGGCTACCATGGGTGTACCAGTTCACCGGAGCCAGGGTGTGCAGGAAGCCCCACACGCCAGCGCCCAGGAATGCCATGACGGTTGTGCCCATGGCCCACAGCATCGCGGCCTTGTTCGGGTGGTTGCGGCGGCGACGGTTGATCATGTTGAAGGCGAAGACCACCATCATGAAAAACGGAAGCGGTTCCAGTGCAGAGAACACAGAACCCAGCCAGAGCCAGTACTCGGGCGGCCCGATCCAGAAGAAGTGGTGCCCGGTACCGATGATGCCGGTAATCAGCGCCATGGCGATGATCACGTACAGCCACTTCTCGATAACTTCGCGGTCTACACCGGTGAGCTTGATCAACACATAGGCCAGGATGGCACCCATGATCAGTTCCCACACGCCTTCTACCCACAGGTGGACCACAAACCACCAGAAGTACTTGTCGGTGGCCAGGTTGCCGGGGTTGTAGAAGGAGAACAGCCACAATACGGCCAGGCCTACCAGGCCGGTGATCAGTACGATGTTGACCACGGTCTTGCGGCCTTTCAGTGCGGTCATGGCGATGTTATAGAGGAACGCCACCACGACCACGGCGATACCGATCTTGGTTATCGTGGGTTGCTCCAGGAACTCCCGGCCCATGGTGGGTAGCAACTTGTTCATGGTGACTTCTGCCAAGGTGGCGTAGTCCACAAACAGGTAGCCCAGGATGGTCAGCGTGCCAGCTGCCGCGAACACCCAGAACAGAATCCATGCCAGCAGGGGGCTGTGCAGTTCGGTCTGGGCTTCTTCCGGAACCATGTAGTAGGTGGCGCCCATGAAGCCGAAGAGCAGCCAGACAATCAGCAGGTTGGTATGCACCATCCGCGCAACGTTGAAAGGAATTTCCGGAAACAGGAAATCACCGACAACGTACTGGAGACCCAGAATCAGGCCGAACACAATCTGGCCGGCAAACAGAATCAGGGCAAAGATGAAGTAGGGCATGGCGACCCTTTGAGATTCGTATTTCATGTCTGCTCCCTTACCCTTCGATGTTGGGTGGCCAACCGTTGTCGTCGATCTTGGATGTCCACTCCAGGAAGGCGGCCAGGTCTTCGATCTCGGAATCGCTCAGATTGAAGTTAGGCATCTGGCGCCGGCCCGGGATATTGGTGGGCATGGCGTTCATCCAGGCTTTCATGTAGGACTTGAAGACCTCGGTATCACCACCGCCACGGCGGTCGAATACGTTAGCCAGTTCCGGAGCGAAGTAAGCACCTTCGCCCATGAGGGAGTGACAGCCAACACAGTTGTTGTTCTCCCACAGGTGTTTGCCCCTGACTACCTGCTCGGTCAGTTGGTCGCGGTTATCCCGCTCGGGCATAGCTCGCAGCTGAGTGTCAAAAGTCAGGGCCAGGAACAACAGGACGAAGAATGCACTCCCCCCCAGATATATGTTCCTGGCCATGCTTTTGGTAAAGCGCTCGGCCATTGGTCTCTCTCCTTGGTTGTTTCAAATACCTGACTGCCCCACTAGGATATAAAGATGCATTCCTAATGCTGTTGATGATTATCAAAGAATGCCCGGTGTTTCTCTATTGCGCCGGGGAGTTACCTCTTGATGGGTAGGTGGTAGACTGCCCCGCTGGTTGTATTTTCAAGGTTTTACGCCCGGAGAGATCATGTCTGCCGCCCTGGCCCTACTGCTCAAACTCCTTCCGCTTTACGTTACGGTGGCACTGGGCTGGATTGCCGGTCGTTTTCTGGAGGCCAGCGGCCGGCATATTGCCGGCATCATGCTGTATATCGTGACGCCGTCTGTGGTGTTTTCGGGGGTGATGGCCGCACCGCTCAGTCCTGAGGTGATTTTGCTCCCATTCCTTGTTTTCGGGACCTCGTCGGTATTGGGGCTGGTTCAGTTAAAGCTCGCCAAAAAGGTTCTTTCCGATGGCAGTGCCAACATCATTCCCCTGTGCGTAGGCTCCGGAAACACCGGTTACTTTGGTGTGCCTGTGGCGTTGTTGCTGTTCGGGGAGGAGGGGCTGGGGCTCTATATTGTGTGTATGCTGGGCACCACCCTGTTCGAGAATTCGGTAGGCTTTTATCTGGCGGCCAGAGGCCGCTATAGCATTCAGGATGCTCTCTGGCGAGTGCTCAAGTTGCCTTCGGTGTATGCCTTTCTGGCGGCGGTGGTCCTGAATCTGGCGGGGGTGGGAATTCCCGATATCTTCGTTCCGCTGTTTGACAACCTGCGAGGGGCCTACAGCATTCTGGGCATGATGATTATTGGCATGAGCATTACCAGCTTCCGGGGGCTGGCGGGTAACGTCCGGTTCACGGCGCTGGCGTTTTTCGGCAAGTTTGTGGTCTGGCCGCTGGTGGCGATCCTGTTCTGGTGGGTCGATTCCACGATTCTGGGCGTCTACGAGCCGGCTGTGCACCAGGCCATGTTCCTGATTTCCATCACGCCGATCGCGGCCAATACGGTGGTAATTGCAACCTTACTGGATACTTCGCCCAAGCAGGCCGCGGGCACGGTTCTGCTGACGACGCTGTTCGGCCTGGCGTTTATCCCGGTGATGATCTCTCTGGCGTTCTAGGGCATCCGTTCAGTGGGACGCCCCGTTCGGACAGGGCGCGCCGCCCCGCTCCCATTGAATGGTGGTGTGATGGATGTTGAACTCGGCCGCCAGCATGGCCGAGGCCTGGTGGATGGCCTCGTCATCGCCTTCCGGGTCCGGCTTGACCAGGTGCACCGTCAGGGCATTCTCGGTGGTGCTCAGGGCCCAGATATGCAGGTGATGGGCAGACTGCACGCCGGGCAGGTGCTCCAGGTGCTCGCGCACGGTAGCCGGGTCGATTCCCCTGGGAACGGCATCCAGCGCCAGGTTGATAGATTCTTTCAGCAACTGCCAGGTACCCAGGAAGATCACAACGGCAATAACCAGGCTGATCACCGGGTCGATCCAGGCCAGGTCGGTGAACATCAGTATCATGCCTGAAATCACCACCCCGACCGATACCGCAGTATCTGCGGCCATATGCAGGAAGGCCCCGCGAATGTTCAGGTCACCCTTCTGACCTTTCATGAACAGCATCATGGTGATGCCGTTGATCACCACGCCGATGCCGGCCACCACAACCACCACAAGGCCCGCGATTTCTCCTGGATTGCCGAGCCGCTGGAGGGCTTCCCAGGTGATACCGCCCACCGCCGCAATCAGAATCAGGGCATTGAACAAGACTGCCAGGATGGTGGTTTTCTTCAGGCCATAGGTTTTGCTGGTGGTGGCCGCTTTGCTGGCAAGCCAGCTTGCGGCCCAGGCCAGGAGCAGGCCCATCACATCACTCAGGTTGTGCCCGGCATCGGCAATCAGCGCCAGGGAGCCGGACAGCACGCCGTACACCGCTTCAATCACTACAAACAGGGTGTTCAGGATCACCGCAATGGCAAAGGCCCGGTTGTGGGTGTCGAACTGGTGGCTGTGATCGTGGCCGTGGCTATGGTCGTGGCTGTGCATGGTTTCCTCGTTTGGGGAATGTTCTGGCGGCGGCTTAGCCCTTCAGGGCCAGGATGCGCCGGGCTCCTGTTGCTGGCTTGCCCCGGAATAGACAGCTGCCTGAATGGCTTCCGTGCTGGCCTTGCGGGTATCCCAGAGCTCCGCTCTTCGGAGGGGCAATCCATCCTGGGAATCCGGTAGGTGCTCAGCCAATCGCCGGAGGCTTCATTGATATCGCTCCGGGCCGTTTCGCCTGCTGCAGGTTTACTGTTGCTGCAGCAGTTGTTGCAGGAAGTGCTCATTCATAGCTCCGGCTCATGAATCGGGTCAGGCTATTAGAAAACCTGTTAGTTACTGCGGGGTCAAGACAGTTTACGCCAAGGGAGAATGTTCTAACCCGGATTTCTCATAGGTCCCCAGCAAGTCTCGCAGACTGTGCGGGTTACCGCCATTACCGCTCATTGGCGGCCGTGACTGATCAATAATCGATCAATTCCTGTTGTCCGGACACACGGCCCCCTTTCCCCCATTGAGTCG
>NZ_JBSXOP010000048.1:0-38371 GCF_056859535.1 Marinobacter sp. L-46 | reverse complement strand
AACGCTGGAAGCGAATCAAGGGGTTTGACCAACTGAAGCTGGTCGTGGACAACGTGCAGTTTCAGGATGGAATACAGGTGGAAGATCAATCTGGCAGGAACGCTGCCTGATGGTCATACACCAGATTTGACAATAACTCGTTTTGCTGAGGTATTCAAGAAAAATCTTCTCACTGGGCTGGTCATAGTATTCAAGAACCGACCGATCGAACTCATGCTTATAGATGGCAGGAAGTTCTATCGAGAGACTCTCCGCCTGGACGGTATGCCTCATCTTCTTGCTGGCGAAAATATAAGTGGATGACCGCAGGGCCGCAGAATTCTTTACCCTCCTTGCGGGTGGGGAGCTCCTTATGGAGAGTGCGATACCAGTTCCCTCCTCAGACACACCGGCCTGAGCACACCTTTCAACGACGTCTTCTTCGGAGAGCATTTGACCACTCCTGCTTGATGGCCGATGATGTAACTTATAAGTTACTATTTGAAATTAGACCAAGGAGTTCGTATGTCAAACAAGCAGGAAAAACTTTTGGTCGATTTCGGCAAAAAGGTTCGAGCACTTAGAAAAGAAAAGGGGCTGACTCAGGAAAAGGTCGCGCAGATGTGCGGGTTCCAGCGCCCCTATTTGAGCGATGTTGAAAGAGGAAAAAGGAACATTTCAGCAAAGAACATGAGCACTCTCGCAGCTCAACTTGGCGCCGACCTTCAAGTGGATTTAGTGGAGTAGGTCAATACGATGCCGGGGCGTTTCTCGAGAACCGTTTCATCTGTCGCCGTGCCTGCACGTACAAGATCAGACTTCTCAAACAAAGTCTCACTTGATGAAAGCTACTAGGCATTGGAGAGCGTAGATTGCGGTTCGACCAATCCAGAACGCTTCATTCGCGAGTGGCTCCCCTTCTTCCAGCAGCCAGTCTCAGCTTGCGGTCGTACTTTCACGGGCACTTTTTTTCACTTTTGACCTGGCAGGCGAATTGGCTCATCCATTTGTCGACGACTTGCAACCCAGTCGCCTAAAACTCAGAGGGGTGATATGGGACTAACCCACTCACCCAGCCGGACGATACTCACTTTCATTTAGACGGCGATCTGAGAGTGTCCCAGTGATTGGATACTGACTTTACTACCCGCCACTCAGACTGACGCTGACCGGATTTTGCGAACCATATCTGACAGGGCTTCAATGCTCGGATCATCAAGAAGGTGCGCCCGGATAGAACTATTCTTCAGTCCCCACATAGCGATGGGCTTTTTGAACCACTCTGCCGCCAGCGACTCATGGCCTGAGGGCGTCAGATAAAACAGACCTCGATGCAGGCCCAGCAGCAAGCCAACCCGCTCTAAGACATCAGGTGGCAACCTTAGCAGCTCGCTGGACGCAACCTGCTCTTTCCAGCCGAGCAACCGTTCGATCGACACGCCCAGCAAAGAAGCCAACTCGGAGTGAGTGAGCCCCCAACCCTCCCGACGCTCCAGCAGCCAGCGAAGACCGGCATCGCCGTGCTGGTCAGTAAGTTTTGGTTGTTCATCCCCAATCATTGAAAGGCTCCATTTTCTGGGTCTGTATCACCGCCTAATCTGCCGGAAGGACTTCGCGTGACGCAACGGGTTTGAGATCCAGGGTACTCCTAACCGGCTCGCAAACCAGCGGCGCCGGGATGTTCGTCTTCATCAAATGGGCAAAAGCATCGGTATGATGAAAATCCGGATCCAGCCACAGATCAAAGTCCTCAGGCCGGAGCATCAGCGGAATGCTCTTGGGATGAATGTGGCTGAACCTTGGGTGAGGCGGCAGCGTGATAACGGTGAACGAGCTCACTTGTTCGTCGCCAAAGTGCCAGGACTGCCATAACCCGGCCAGAGCCGTGGCCTCTCCTTGGGCGTGAATGTTATAGACCTGCTTCCCCTGCCACTCGTGGAATGCGCTGACCGGGACAATACAGCGATGGGAGGGATAGACCTTCTTCCAGAGCGGGCTGGTAGTGAGCCGGTCACTGCGTGCGTTGAATGTGTGGAATTTCGGGTTTGGCCGGTAACCATGTCCCTCCGGACGGGGCTCGATCAGCAATGACCAGATACCGGGTTCCAGATAACGGTCACCGCCAGCCTCCATCACGAATTCGCCGATACCGCCAGGTGGCACATTCAGCTGAGGGCGCGGCGCAATACCTGGCAGACCAAGTTGCCCCATCAGCTCCTGGACCTCAGGTGACTCAGTCACATTGTAGCGCCCGCACATGACAAGCCTCCCAAACGCTATGTACCAAACGATCCTACGCCTGATAGGTATGAAAAGGCCATCCGCCGCCGACAGAAGCTGCTAGGATGGCACTTATACAGTTGTCGTGTCTGCTGCCATGCCTGTTCATCCGACAGTTTCTGCGCGGCAGACTTCGCGTAATCCCAAGCCATGGTTTCATCATGACTACCAATCAGACCAGAACCACTCGCGTGTGCGCCCGTGTCGACCCTGAGACGCACGAACGCATTACGCGTGCGGCGGAGTTTTCCGGACGGAGTATGAACCAATTTCTGGTCGACGCCGCGACCAAAATGGCCAAGGAAGTCGTTGAGGAAGCCACAACGATTAGGCTTACGAACGAAGAGGCTGACCGTATGATGGAGGTACTCAATAACTCCCATCCGGCTAATACTCGGCTGCGCGAGGCAGCACGTCGACATGCTGACCGAAAATATCGTCATAAGCCTCAACAATCGGGGTAATTGATTCCCTTTTTGCTGGTACGACTGTGACCCAGCCATTTCAGTGCACGACGGGCAACTGCCGCCAATTTGTGGTGTAGGCCGGTGAGAGATGTGAACGTCGCATTGCATAGGCATTGTTACCTGCCTGCCTTGCGGTGGTCAGGGCACCCCGGGATCGTCGATTGATCTGATCCATCAAAGCCATAAGCCTTTCGGAGCGGGTACCACCCCCAGTCTCAGCAGGCTCTGGTTCAAACAGATCCGCTTGTCGTACCGACGTCGTTACCAGTTCGCTTATAAGAACGCCCGCTTTGGCGTACTGGTATCCTTGACGGTAGATGGATCTCAATAGCTCCAACGCCTTATCCACGATGACCCGCGAATCCTGGCTCGGGGTGATGAGCCTGGTCGTGACACTCTTGGAGTACTGAGATACCTCAGGCCGGAAGGGATTAGTCCGAATAAACACAATGATCTCGCCAGCGAACTGGTCGCCGCCCCTTAGCTTCTCGCATACCCGGGTGGCAAAGTGAGCGACAGCTTCTTCCAGGTCCTTCAGTTGTGACAGTGGCTGACCGAAGGACCGGGAGCACATGATCTGTTTTTTCGGTTGAGGCGCCTCTTCCCAGGGTAAACAGGGAATGCCGTTCAACTCGCGGGCCGTGCGCTCCAGTACCACAGAGAACTGGTTTCGCAATGTGGCAGGGTCTGCCTCGGCCAGTTGCAACGCTGTGGTGATACCCATGCTTTCCAGACGAGCCGTTATCCGGCGCCCGACACCCCACACCTCACCGACTGGGACTCTTTCCATGAGGCGCCTTTGCCTGACTGCATCGGTCAGGCCCACAACTCCTCCGGTCGCGGGGTACTTCTTGGCGGCGTAGTTCGCCAGTTTGGCCAGGGTTCGGGTCGGCGCAATCCCGACACAGACGGGCAGCCCGACGTTCTGGTAGACAGTGTCTTTAACCTGCTGCCCAAACTCTTCAACGGGAACTACTCGGTTGATTCCGGTGAGATCCAGGAAGGCCTCGTCGATTGAGTACACATCCACCCGGGGCGCCAGCGCTTCCAATGTGGTCATTACCCGTCGGCTCATATCGCCGTAGAGCGTGTAGTTGGAGGAAAAGACCTCAATGCCGTAGCGACGAATCTCGGCTTTGATGTGGTGTATCGGCACGCCCATTTTGATACCAAGCGCTTTGGCTTCCTTCGAGCGGGCGACCACGCAGCCGTCGTTATTGGATAAGACCACGACCGGCGTGTACCGCAGATCCGGACGGAACAGCTTCTCGCAAGAGGCATAGAAATTATTGCAGTCCACCAACGCAAATACCGATGGCTTCATCCGGCTTTGGCCTGCTGACGATAGAGCGCCTCGCCCAGCGCCTGGAAATACGCATCAAAGGCTGCATTAATTCGCTGGCGCTGGGCGCCCTGGGGATACAGTCCCGACCGGGCTTCATCCGAATGAACAGTGCCGTTGACCAGAAATCGGTTGTGCGGCTCGCGGTCTTCCACAAAGGCTTCGAACGCCCGAGCGCAGAGTTCCTCCGGCCGGGCGTAGTAGAGCACCTTCAACTTCTTGTCCGCTTGCCGGGACGCCTGGAACAGCTCGCTCGGTTGAGTCCCCTCTTCGTTCAGCAAAATGGTCTGAAAGCACTCACCCAAAAGATCGTTCAACGGATGCGGTTTGCGCTGAACGCTGTCCTGCCAGGCACTCGATGCAAACGCAGTGCTCCGGGGCGACCGAAAAGCCTTGCCCCCCATATAGTGATCGAAGGCGTGGAACCATTCGTGGGCCAGGCTGCCGGCACCGGCATTCTTGGCCAGGGCCAGTTGACGGGTGGCTGGTATGTAGTGAGCTGCCACGCCAGGACGACCGCCAATGCCATACTGGAGTCCGAGGGTGCCTCGCAGGGAGATGAGCGGTTCCGGGCCGTTCAATACCGTCATCAGATCGCACAATGCCTGGTAGAAGTGAACGGCGGCCCGATCTCTCTCCGGCTCCGTTACCCAGCGGCCCACCTCGATACTGCGGAATTCAAATCGACGCCGGACGGTGACGAAGGACACAGGCTGGCTGCTTGTCATGACTTACCGCCACGACGCAGCGAGCGGACCACGTTGGTTACCACGCCAAAGACCTCCAGCACGTCGTCCTCCCCCAGAACAATCGGCGCGAAGGCGGGGTTACGGGGCAATAACCGGACGGGCGGCGGAGTCAGGTGCAGTTGCTTGACGGTCATTTCCGAACGGAGACTGGCGATGATGATGTCCCCATGCCCCGCCCGCAGGGAGCGGTCAACCACGAGTACGTCGTCCGGGAAGATCCCCGCCTCAATCATCGACTCGCCCTGGACGCGAACAAAGAACGTCGCTGCCGGATGCTCAATGCACAGCTCGTTCAGGTCCAGGGTTTTCTCGATGTAGTCTTCCGCCGGCGATGGAAATCCAGCGGAGATGCGCTCCAGGAAAAGCGGAATCGAGAGCGCGGATAGGGAATGGTAATCACCTAGCAGGATGCAGGACATGCTGGCACCGAATACTGTTTATTTATGGGTCTTCACTTCTTTTAGTGGGTAACCCTTTATTTCCCTGCCGTTTTTGGTCAATGTTAGCCCATCCGATTAACCCGATGGATGGTGGCCGACATTGGATCAATGCACCCTCTACGAACAGATTCTTGGGCTCTCAGCACCTTGGTTTGTCTCAGACGTTGAGCTTGATAAAAGTCAGAGCGAAGTCGTAGTCCAGGTCAACATAGATAAAGGCACAGCGCTTGTCTGCCCCCGGTGTGGCCGTGCCTGCCCGGGTTACGACTCCCGAGAACGTCGTTGGCGTCACCTCGACACCTGTCAGTTCCGAACCCAGGTGGTTGCCCAAGTCCCCCGTGTGCAATGTCCGGAACATGGCTGCCTGACGGTCAGCGTACCTTGGGCTGAGCAGAACAGCCGGTACACGCTGCTATTTGAAGCCTTTGTTATTAGCTGGCTCAGGGCAGCCTCGATCTCTGCGGTCAGCAAACAGCTGCGCCTGAGTTGGACTGCTATCGACAACATCATGGAACGGGCTGTACGTCGGGGCTTGGCCAATGCGCCCGACCGCGATACAACACGGCTGGCTGTCGATGAGACCGCATTTCGTAAGGGGCACGATTACGTGACGATCGTTTCCAATGCCCAGGGTCAGGTTCTGGCGGTGGAAGACGGCAGGTCCTCAGACAGCCTCGGTCGCTTTTACGACAGCCTGGAGAAGCCGCGCAAGCAATCGATCATTTCGATATCCATGGATATGAGCCCGGCGTATCAGAAAGCGACGTTTGCCCATATCGACAAAGCCCATCGGAAGATCGCCTTCGATCACTTCCATGTTGCACAGATGCTGACCCGGACGCTGGATGCCACTCGCAAGGCTGACATGGCGCGGGCGGATCACTCGATGCGTCAGGAGATCCACCGAAGCCGATACACCTGGTTACGCCATCGCAAGAGCCTTGAGGGGCAGCAGATTCAGCAAATCCGGGCCTTGTCGGATGCTCTCAAAGACACCGGCCTGGTGTGGTACCTCAAGGAGAAGGCACGGGACATCTGGCAGGGCTATCGCGTCAAAGGCGCTCGCGCGGCCTGGCAGGAATGGATTCATATGGCTCGACTCACGGAGGTTCGAGCCTTGACCTCAACGGCCAATCAAATCGAAACCAAGCTGTTTGGCATCCTCAATGCCATGCGTTTCCGGGCTTCCAATGGTCTAGCGGAGGCAATCAACGGACAGGTTCGAGCTTTAAAGGTCCGGTCCCGGGGATTCCGGAGCAAGGAGAGATTCAAACGGGCAATCTTGTTCCATTATGGCGGGCTGCCTATGGCACCCAACCCACACGGATAAGTGAAGAGCCTTATTTATACAGTATTCTCTACAGGGGCGCCCTCCGGGTCAACTCGAATCTTGGCAACGACCTCCTATGTCATCGCTTTCCAATCAAAGTACCGGCGGGTCAGTTTTAGCCCCTCCTGCGGATCAGCCAACATAAAAGCCAGTGGCGACAGCCCGCAAAACGGCTCATCCGTGGTGGGCTTACGGATCCGCTCGGCAGCTCGATCGTCGCTCGGGTAAAGCGTATCGAGTGCGCGGGCGATGCCCATCAGATAACTGATTCGCTCAAGCACCTGCCCGGACATTTCAGCCGATTTGTCGGCGGTGAGCTCGTCGAACTCTGCTTGGCTCAGTCCCAGCAACTGTTTCTGCTCGGCCTCCGTGCAGCTCCACTGCACCATGATGTGCCGAAACCCTTTCAGGGCGACCGCCGCCTTATCGGTAGGTACTGCTGGGCCTTCATTGCTTTCCATGTGGGTACTTCACCTTCAATCGGTAGGGATGGCATCTCGGCTTGATCGCTGACTCAGGCCCGCGCCCCGGATTTTTCCATGAACTCGCTGATCTCCCGCTCCAGGCGGGCATGCACATCCAGCAGATCATCTCGGTCAACAGGCCGTTCTTTATTAAGACGGTTGCGGGATTTCTGGCGCTCAAGTTCAGCACGCTGTTCCGCATAAACATGGTGCAGCACACCCACCCCAAGGCTGGCACTTTCTTCCTCGTTCATGTGCTTGCGCAGCCGCTTGAACTGTTCCGGCGTGGGCGGAGTCTGGCGTTTTGACTCAATGTCCTTCTGGCGGATACCGAAAGCTTCGCCCCACAGATTGACAGCTCGGTCCCAGGCTTGGGAGAGGGCCTGATTCTCGGTGATGGCAATGCGTATGGGATTGCCCGGTGCGTTTACCTGGAAGTAACACTGTTCCGTCTGGTTTCCGCCGATGGTTCCAATGCCCAGGGTAATACCCTGAAACCCCACTCCCCGAAACGGTTTGACCCGTGGGTGCTCGGTACGAATGAAGTCCATATATTTGACGGCCGCGGCCCGCATGGCCCAGCGGGCTTCGTAGTACTCGGCACGGGTTTTCTGATAGCGGTGCCAGAGCGTTTCGGGCACGGCGTCACTGGGACGACGCAGGCTGAAGTACTTCTGATAGCGCTTGCCACGAATCGTTGCGGCTACACGCCAACCGTAGAATCCGGACGAGAGCTCGCCCTTATCGTAGAACTGAATCGCCATGGGTGGCTGAATCATCCTTTTGTGGTGAGGTGACAATGCATCTACAGACCAATGGGTACACCGATCGGCAAGACCCTTGGATGTCGGGTCACGGATTCCGGCAGCGCCTGCCAGGCATCGGTGCGTTGTAGTTCAGTGAGGGCCGCACTACGGGATTGCAACCCGGCCCAGGCTCGATCCGGTGAATGTGCGAAGCGCTGAATCACGCTCTGCCAATCTGGGTTCCCATCCTTTTGCCAGTCTCTGGGCCAGGTAGTGCTCCAAGCGATACCGTCTTCGTCCATCACCATGGGTGACACATCATAGATGGGCGTCAGCTCCAGGCCGTGGAACGTTCGATGGAACGATGTATTGCGCCCGTGGTTGTCGCTGTTACCGAGTAACCGGTTGATGTGATCCCGGATAAGGTATTCGACCAGCATTCCATCCGGATCACTGGCCAGTGGAAGAATGACTTCCAGCGCATCGATGTGGCTCAGCCGGGCACCGTTACCGATCTTGCCCATCACATTATACAGGGACTCCACCGGATAACGTTCCCCGCCCGGTCCGCGGTCGAAACGACGGACCCAAAGGGCATCGGGTTGCCAGCGTACTTCCGGCACATCAAAACCTAATGAACCGAGGGCCTTCAGGTACAGGTACTCTGCACGGAGAATGTCGATTCGATTCCGGCTTACCGGCTCACGGGGCCACTTCACCAGCCAGTAATCGGTAATGACACAGCCGTCCGGTTCGTTGCCGTCCAGATAGAACTGACCGTCATCGACTCGGTTGATCAACAGTTTGGGGTTTTCACCGCCGGCACCCAGCCCCGCCCAAATCGAGTGGATATCAGAGAGGTCGAGGGCTTCGTTGAACGGTTCGTATGGCCAATACCAGTCGCCGGCACGCTCAACATCCAGGGGAGTGGACGGGAACAGTCCGTCGTCAACGCTCGGCCCTTTGATGCGAAAATTGCCAATGGGAGAGAGGGCGCACTCTTTTAACAGGCGCACATCGTGCTGAGGGCCATCCTGGATTGTCCCGTCTTGCCGCCGTGGTGACCGTAACCGCTTGAGCAAGCGCCGACGGGCCCAGCCACTGGGAATCAGATCCCTCAGCAAGGCCGCGACCGCTTCGCCCTCATACGTCTCAAGTACGTCTCCCGGCACCTGGGGACTGGCCCACTGCACGAACGGCAGGTTAATGATGGGTACGAAATCGTCTTCCTGAAAATCTTCCAGTTCAAGTGTGACCCCGGGAAGTGCAACACAGGTGCAGCCATCCTGGCGTTGATAATCCAGACGCATGGGACTGAGCAAGCCGGACTCCGGCCGGTCAATAATAATCCCCGCCAATGTATCCCAACCTGCCGGGCCCCAGCGTTCGAGTTCAACCACAGACATGGTCATCTCCTCTCAATAGAACCACAACGCGCCCATCCACGTTCAGGGCCTGGCCTTGGCCCAGCTGTGGTCTGATAATAAAGTTGGTAACTAAATCGCGCTGGAAGCCCCGTAGCGTCGTCTGGGCGAAAAAATAAAGATGGTAACTTTCAGGCCCATTCCTGCCCGTGGGTAACGAAACATCAACCACTTACGTGATTAGTTACCAACTTTATTATCTTGTTACCAACTTTATTACCACGCCACACCAGCGAGATCAGCCAGGGCCAGTCCCAGTGGGTGTGTCCAAAGACCGTCAGCCCGGTATACCCTGTCGCCAATGAGAGCGTTACACCGGGGTCGCCACGGCGGTGACGCTCGGCGTCCTCCGGCCCCTGGTGCAACAGTATGATGTGCGGCCGCCGGGCGGTGACCGACTCCATGACCGCCAGAAAACCTTCTTCATCTCGCCGCTGGTGACGTCTGGGGTTCCCGATGATGCCGCTGACGCCGCCAACGCGCAGGCCGGCCGTGTTTCGGACCTGACCATCGAGGATTTGAACATTTCTTGGCAAGGTCTTCGGATCGGCCAGTTCATCGTGGTTGCCGTGCACGGCGAGGACCTGTGGCGCCAGCCCGGCGAACGCCTCATAGACTTCATCCACCGGGCCCGTCCCACCGCGTTTGTGGCAGTCTGGGTAGTCGTACAGATCGCCACACAGAAACGCCGCTTGCGGCTGCGGAATTGTTCCTTTCGCTACCAATGCCATCAGCGCTTCTGCTACAGGCACCCCCATCAGCCGGTTGGCGCCGCCGTCTTCACGGCCCTGCAGGTCGGAGGTAAAAATCAGCGCGTCTACGCCATCGGGCAACCCAGTGGCCCAGGCCCTATGAAACGGCAAACGATTGCGCAGCGGTTTCCCTGATGGGCCACTCGTGCGATGAGGCAGTTCATGGAAGGGGGCCTGTTCAACACGGACGATGCTCACCATTCTCCGTTCACCTGATCGGCCAGCCAGCGGGCAACCCGCTCACAGATCTCATCGTTCTCCTCGGGTCCGACCAAGCGGCAGTCGCGAAACGCGAGCGCATCGTCGATCTGCTTTTCGATGGGCTCCCCCGGGCGCGCCACGACATACCCCATCAGCTGGGCGCCGGGCTTACCCTGCTCGATGGCCTGTTGACGTTCCCGCACCCATTGCTCCGCGGCTTCACGGTCAGCAAACCGCGGTGGCCGACGAATAAAGAACCGCGTGGGAATTTCGAACCAGCGACCATCGCGGGAGTAGGCCACGATCTCACCGGACATCTCTGGCAGATAGGCGATTTCGCTTTGAAGCGCTTCCAGAGCACCACGAAAATCCGCAAACGGCTCAGAAAACCGACCTCTCATATCAAATGCACGATAAGCAAAGATGCTCGCCAACGGGCCCGTACTGAGTTCATCCGCGTGGGCCCCATCGGCATCCAAATTTTCCAGGATTTTGTTTTCACTAATTTTTTTGACCACTTCATGCCCTCCACCCTCTGGTCACTACCCTCATTCATTAATACACATTGTAGTAGCGAGCTACCATTGAGGATTTGCATCTAGTTACGAAACAGATTACCGTAAAAAAATGAGACACCCAAGAGGGGATGTGAAAAATGTCGAGGCTGTCGTTTGTCAACGGTTATGTTACAACTGACACATTAAGCATCCACTCTGCAGCCTGTCTCCAGGCTGCCCCGATTGGGATCAGTGATGGCGCGAACCTTCTTGGCGTCGTGCTGGATCCGCTCAGCTACGAGGCACTGATGGGGCTAGCGATTGTTCATCGGCAGCAACAATCCGGGACGGAGCCGGAGCAGACGATGAGCGAGGCCATGACCGCATTCATCGACATGGGGGAGCGGCTACTGGGCGAAGCTTGGAACAGCGTGCCAGATGATGCGCATAACCGAGGCCGACTTCAGCGCGACCCAAGCCCAGACGACGAGCAGCCTCCCTCATGAGACGAAGCCTGGTTGTCCATCGACATGTCGGGAGTAACCGGTTTGGCAGGGACTGGGTCCGCGGCGATCTGCATCGCCATCGCGACCCCTTTATGACGGTCCTTGAAGAAACGGGGAGCCCACCCTGTTACCAGTACAGGAGCTCATTACGCTCGCGGGGTACGAATCGTCATGACAGAACACCTTCCTGAAACCGCACTGCTCGTGGTGGACCTGGAGGCGACCTGCTGGGAGAACCGCCGGACGCCTGATGGAGAACCCCAAAGCGTCAGCAACATGGAGATCATTGAATTTGGCTGCGCCCTGACCACCCGGCATGGAAAACTCTTGGACAGCAAGTCGTTTCTGGTCAGGCCAACCTGGTCACCCCAGCTCAGCCAATTCTGCACATCGCTGACCGGTATCGATCAATCCATGGTCGACGATGCGCCAGCATTCCCGGAGGTCGTAAGGCAGTTAGATGACTGGCTGGGTAAGCTAACGAAATCGTTTATCTGGTGTAGTTGGGGAAACTACGATCGATTGCATATCCTGGTCGATAGCACGAAGCATAACGTGACCTCTGGCTTCATGTTGTCGCCCCATCTAAACCTCAAGCGGATCTGGCGTCGCACGACCGGACAGAAACGGAAAAACGGTCTAGCTCACGCGCTCGCCTACCACCACCTTGAATTCGAGGGGCATCATCATCGTGGTGTGGACGACGCAAGGAATATGGTTCGCCTACTCCCGTATATGGATTGGTCGCTCGAAGCTCAGTTGCTCACCCATCCAGGCGCTCAGGAGAGATCGCGATGAGGCTCGTGTGTATTTCGGATACTCACGGCCTACACCAGCGCATCCCCGAGATTCCGGACGGGGACGTACTGATCCACGCCGGTGACTGCCTGGGCCAGGGTACGCTGGAGAATCTGGCCGACCTGAACGATTGGTTTGGAACGCTACCCCACCGGTACAAGGTCGTTATTGCCGGTAATCACGACTGGGTCTTTCAGGAAGCACCAGAGTTGGCCCGTGAGACACTAACCCATGCGATATACCTGGAAGACAGCGGCATCGAACTCGAGGGGCTGCAGTTTTGGGGCTCCCCCTGGACGCCGCAGTTCCTGGACTGGGCATTTATGCTCGAGCGCGGGCAGGCACTGCGTGGAAAATGGCAGCTGATTCCAAAAAACACCGATGTGCTGATCACCCATGGTCCACCAAGAGGCATCGGTGACCAGGTAGCGGTGGATTTTCGTGTCAGGAATGTCGGCTGCGTTGACCTCGAACAGCGTCTGGAACAACTCCCCAACCTACAGGCCCACGTATTTGGTCACATTCACGAAGGCTACGGCCAATACCTGCGCAGGCAGACCCGACTCATCAACGCGAGCACCTGCACCGCTCGATACGAGCCCACCAATCCACCAATCGTGCTCGATCTGAATCAAACAGGAGATTGCCGATGACCGCTGACGAAGTGATTGCCCGATTGAGAATTTTTCCTCCGGACACACCCGTTCTGGTGGAGGGGTATGAGAACGGATTTGACGAGATCGTAGAGCTGAAGGGGCAAGACGTGGTGCGATATCGTCATGCTCAGCCGTGGGATGGTCAGTATCAACCGCCGGAGCGTTTCGAAGAGCCGGCCACCGGCATCATGCAGGCCGCCGTGATTCTGGGACGTCGTGGACAGCTGCGATAGGAGATGCGCATGTCACAACGGAAGCGATACAACCTGACAGATCTGGTGGCTCAATGTGATTCAGCGGCGCCAATCCCTGACGAGTTGAAAGATTGGGACCAGGCGCCCTCTGTGGGTCTCGAGCAAACGACCATGGACGGCCAGGTTGATATCAGCGACGTGATCCTCCAGTTCCGCGAGAGACTCGCTGATGACTATGATGTGATCCAACTGATTCTGTTCGGCAGTCGGGCTCGGGGAGATCATCACTTCGAGAGCGATGTCGACGTTGCAGTGATTCTGCCGGGTGAGCCAGGGGATTTCGTCGAAACCAAGTTGGACATGGCAGGCCGAGCCTTTGATGTGTTGGTGCAAACGGGCGTCAGGATTCAGCCTTTTCCTATCTGGGAAGCGGAATGGTGGGCACCCACGAAGCACTCCAACCCGGATTTGCTGGCGAACATCAAACGAGAAGGTTTGATTATTCAGTCGCGCATTAAATGACAAGCACCCTCGATGCCTACCAAGCACTCGACACCTTTCGACTGGGTCTGGCCCATCGAGGTTAGTATGTTTTAGTAACACGATTTACTAATCAGCAAATCTTGTTACTAATCATTATTATAATGACCCACTAGGGCCATCGTCGCGCGGCGGAGGTCAAGAAATCGCGCAGAATAATTTGAAACTACGATGGGTGGTCAACGGCATGGATAGCGATCAGAAAGCCAAAGAACTCTTCGAAGATGCTTTAAAAAACCTTTTCGATGGTGATGAACAGCTCATCAGTCGCTGGCTGGAGACACCGGTACCGGCTCTGGCTGGCGAGTCACCACAGACACTGATGGGGACACCCACCGGGTGTGAAGTTCTGGAAAGGTACATTAAGAAGCTGAAGTACGGCGACTACTCGTAATTTTGAGAGCTTGCCATTCTGGCCCCGTGGCACCCACCGGACGCCCTTTTTTAGGGCGCTTAGCTTTGCGTCAAATCCAGCACTGTGCCCTTTGGGCGACAGCCCAAGCTCCCTTGACTATAGCCCATCTCGGCGGGGCAAAAAGGTCGGCTTTCCAATGTTTGCCGCGGTCACATTGGCGCCAAGACCACAAAGCAGGCCTTTTCAGATAGGGGCCTACCCAATTCGCTATTCGGAAACAAAGCACACTGAGGTCGCAAAGCGAACGTTCAGGCGGATCGACCGAAATTTACCTACAGAGAGATTCAGCCTCTTTTGAAGAATGTTCGCAGTGAGGCGGGAACAAACCGAGCGATAAATGGCACAAAAAAAGAAACAAACTGCACAGTGCTCCAAACAGGAATGGATCAAGTGAGCAGTTGTAGGGTCACGCCCTTGGAGAGCCCGCAGACACGGGCAATACGCCCATGGCTCAGGCCCGCTTCGTACTTGAGACGCAAGACCTCGATGATCTGTCGCATGGAAATCCTCGCTGCCGGAATTTGCCCTTCCTCGTGATGAAAAAGGAAGGGGTATGCCGGATAAAGTTGAAGAATTCCAGCGAGTTGGCAGGGATTCCGGAGGAAAGCGACCGATGATTCCGGAAAACTACCCGAGACCGGTCACGATGGGCCGGAATATGCAACGGAACGCTCAGCCTTTCAGTTTTACTGCAATTTCCGCTACGTGTTTACCCTGGTGGCGGGCAATGCCCAGCTCACGCTCATCCGGCTGACGCGACCCATCGCCACCGGCGATGGTTGATGCGCCATAAGGCGTGCCGCCGCCCACTTGCGAGATGTCGAACAGGGCCGGATCAGTATAGCCGATGGGCACAATGACCATCCCGTGGTGAGCAAGTGTGGTCCAGGTGGACGTGATGGTCATTTCCTGGCCGCCGCCTGTGCCGGTGGAGGTGAACACGCTGGCAACCTTGCCCGCCAGAGCGCCCTTGGCCCACAGTCCGCCGGTCTGGTCGAGGAAATTGCGCATCTGTCCTGACATGTTGCCGAAGCGGGTCGGGGTGCCGAAAATAATGGCGTCGTAGTCAGCCAGCTCCGCCGGAGAGGCAATATCCGCCGCCTGATCCGTTTTGCCACCGGCATTTTTGAAGGCATCTTCAGGCATGGTTTCCGGTACACGCTTGACCACAACATCAACCCCGGGAACGCTGCGCGCCCCTTCGGCGACGGTGTTCGCCATGGTTTCGATATGACCGTACATGGAATGGTAAAGCACCAGGATTTTAGCCATTTTCACTTCCTCTTCCTGTGTTTTTGCGTTGTCGGAATCGCCCTTTAGGCGGGCGATCCAGCTACTCAATAATCCCATTGGAACGTCTCCGTTAACCGTAGTTCAGACGCATTGTTTCAGCCACCGCCATCGCTCTTAGGCCACATCCACTAGGACAATTTCGCTGTCCTCAGAGGCGGTGACCTGCAATCGCTCCTCGTCACAAATCGCGACGCCGTCGCCCGCCGAGGCCGCCACGCCGTTTACCATTATTTTCCCCGTCGCCGGCACCAGGTACACCTTGCGTCCCTTCGCAATGGCGTATTCGGCGCTGTGTCCGGCCTGAAGGGTTGCCGCTGCCAGGCGGGCGTTGGTGCGGATAGTCAGAGCTTCGGTATCTTCGGTAAAACCGCTGGCCAGAGTGACAAAAGCGCCGCTACGATTGCCGTTGGGGAACGGCCGGGTGCCCCAGGCCGGCGGCAAGCAGGTTTCAGTGGGCATGATCCAGATCTGGAAGATCTGGGTGGTTTCGTCTTCCAGGTTCATTTCGCTATGGGCAATGCCAGTGCCGGCGCTCATCACCTGCACATCGCCGGCTTCGGTGCGGCCGCGGTTACCGAGGGTGTCCTCGTGGGTAATGGCGCCCTTGCGAACATAGGTGATGATTTCCATGTCGCGGTGCGGGTGGCGTGGGAATCCCGAGTGTGGCGCGATGGTGTCGTCATTCCAGACTCGGAGATTCCCCCAGTGCATACGCCTGGGATCGTAATATTCCGCGAACGAGAAATGGTGGCGGGTATCAAGCCAGCCGTGTTTGGCACCGCCCAGTTCGTTAAAAGGTCTGAGCTCAATCATTTCAGAAACTCCTGTGTCATGGGATCAGGACAACCTTTTCGGAGCCGACCTGGTCAAGCTTTTGATAGGCCGCAATAGCATTTGAAATGCGGTAGCTCGATAAACGTGCCGGGGAGCGGAATGGCATCCTCAAAGGCAGCCGCTATGTGCTCCAGCATCCTCGCGCACTCCTTCAGGCTGTACAGCAGTGAGTTGACACCTATGATGGAGCCGCCCCGGCGATAAAGGTCAAGGACCGGGGTGCTGACCAGCCCGTCTGCCGGTGCTGCAATGACTGCAACCCGACCGAACGGCGCCAAGACGTTAATCGCCGCCCCGAGCCAGTATCCTGTGGTGTCGAAGACGACCTCGGGCGAGTTCTGTTCGAATCTGTCCCGCGCCTGCTCAGCGAGCCGGTCTTCACCCTGCAACTCAAAGGCTGTGACACCCTGGCTACCCAGCTCCTGAACAACCTCTGCGCGCCTTGCACCCACTACAACACTGGCTCCCCTGGCCTGGGCCAACGCCTGAGCAGCTCTGGCGACCGCCCCGGCACCGAGAATCAGTACACGGGTGCCAGTTCCCACTTGGCTTCGCTCCAGGGCATCCCATGCGGTGATAAACGGGACGCCAATGGTGGCCGCCTGGGCAAAGGTGAGAGACTCTGGCTTGAGCGCGATGGCATTGGCAGGGACAGCCACGTACTGCGTGTGGCAGCCGTCCCGGGTAAAACCAAAGCCCTTGCCAGTGCCGCCCCAGACCGCCTTACCCAGCAGTTCTTGCGGCCCCTCCACGACAACTCCGGAAAAATCCCGACCGGGAATACGCGGCACCGTGGTGTAGGGAAAGCGTCCAAGGACATTCTTTACGTCACTGGGGTTGAGGCCCGCTGCCCGAACCTCAACAAGAACTCCCCCGGCTACCGGTACCGGCCTGGGCACGTCGCGTAACTGCAACGAATCCAGTGTGCCGGTGGATGAAAATTGCAAAGCTTGCATCATCTCAACCTCGAAAATTGGGTGTGGCTCAGTAAACCTTTACTTGCCGCTACTGAGTGCGCGATCCAGCGAAAATCTGCCGCCGCCGCTGTATGCCAGGGCGACCGATATGGCCAGCAGCGAGAGGCCAAACTCATAGCCGTTGTTACTCATGAACAACCCGTTTGAGATATGAACGGTCAGGATCGCGACGATCATGGTGAACGCCAATACAACGGCGGCTGGCCGCGTCAGCAGGCCAATCAGTAAGGCAATGCCGCCAAAGAATTCTGCGCTGCCCGCTCCAAGCGCCATCAGGAAGCCAGGCTCCAGACCAATGGAGGCCATCCACTGCCCGGTGCCTTCCAGTCCGTAGCCGCCAAAGCTACCAAACAGCTTCTGGGCCCCGTGGGCGACAAAAATGATGCCGGCGGGAATGCGCAGCGCAAGGCCGGCCAGGCTGTTGTCGGTAGACAGTACGCGATTGATAAAGGTGTTGTTCATGGTAGTTCCTCCAGATTTTGTCAGTTATCTTGATCGATGGAGCTACTATAGTTGACGTATTTTGGAACAAATAGCGGAACGATTTGACCTCACTGATCAGGATTACTGAACTATGATTTCGCCCATTACCCTGGATGCCTTGCGAACATTGGATGCCATAGAGCGCAGCCATAGCTTTGCGGCCGCTGCCGAGGAGCTGTACCGGGTTCCATCAGCGGTGTCTTACACTATCAACAAGCTGGAGGAGGACCTTGGGGTTGCCTTGTTTGACCGCAGTCGACGTAAAGCAGAGCTAACCCCGATTGGCCGTTTGGTCCTGACGCAGGGCAGGCATATCCTGAAAGCTACCGATGAGTTGACGGCGCTGGCTCGCCAGGCCGCTGACGGCTGGGAAGCGGAACTTCGGATCTGCGTTGACAGCGTGCTGAGCTGCGACCCGGTCTTTGAGCTCATTGAGGCTTTTCAAGGCATACAGCCCAGGACAGAAATACGGCTTAGCGAGGAGGTTCTTGGCGGGAGCTGGGATGCACTGAATGACGGGCGCTGTGATCTGGTGATTGGCGCGGAGGGCGCGCCGCCTGCTCAAGGGTTCGGGGTTCAGTCACTGGGGCAGGTAGTATTCGAGTTTGCGGTGGCAGCCGGTCATCCTTTGACGGAACTGCCCGCACCCTTGTCACCGAAAGCGATTCAGGATTATCCCACGGTCATCGTGGCGGACAGCTCACGACATCTATCCACTCGTTCCTCCGGGCTCCTGGATGGCCGCAGTCGCATTATCGTGCCCTCGATCGAGCGCAAAATTGAAGCGCAGTGCAAGGGGCTTGGTGTCGGCTTTCTGCCGCGTCACCGGATCACACAGGAGCTGGCTGAAGGGAAACTGGTACTTCTCCCACTGGATGTGCCACGCCCCCCCGTAGAGATATCGGTTGCTTGGCAACGCAGCAACACGGGCAAGGGGCTCAAGTGGTTCGTCGATCACCTTAATAAGATGCGGTTTGACGCCGATCGGGGCATCCTGTCGGAAAATCCCGCACAAGCAGGAGAGTAGCGATGAGCACACACTCAACCAAACCGGACGAGGCTTTTCAGCAGGACTGCGAGAAGCCTGAGGGATGCAAAGCGGTCGAGCTATTGATCGAGCCGCGCGCCGGAGATATCGGTGGTTTCATGGTCCGGAGGCTCCTCCCGACCCGACAACGGCGCATGATCGGCCCATGGGTCTTCTTTGACCACATGGGCCCGGCGGACTTCGAGGCCGGCGACGGCATCAATGTGAAGCCGCACCCCCACATCAACCTGGCAACGGTCACCTATCTTTTTGAAGGCGAGATACTGCATCGCGACTCCGTTGGCAGTTATCAGCCCATCAACCCGGGTGATGTCAATCTCATGGTTGCGGGCAAGGGAATTGCCCACTCTGAACGGGAGCGCCCGGAGGTAACCGCAACGAATCATCACCTCAACGGCCTGCAACTCTGGCTGGCCTTGCCAGAGGCCGACGAAGAGATTGATCCGGCGTTCTACCATTACCCGGATGCCCAGATTCCTCGGGTAGAAGTTGATGGTGTGATGATCCGGGTGATCATGGGTCATGCCTATGAGCAGACCTCGCCGGTCAAGGTATTTGCCAGCACGCTTTACGTGGAGGCGTTTCTCCAGGCGGGACAAACGATCCGGGTGCCAGAAGCGGAGGAGCGCGCGGTTTATGTGGTTGAGGGCGAGCTGACCGCCGGCGGAACCCGTATTACCGAGCACACCATGGGCGTGCTTTCCAGCGCCCCGGTCATTGAGTTGACGGCCACTCGTGATTCACGCGTTGCGATCATTGGCGGGGAACACCTTGGCAAGCGTTTTATCGAATGGAACTTCGTTTCCAGCCGCCGTGAGCGGATCATGCAAGCCAAGGCCGACTGGAAGGCCCAGGCCTTCCCGACTGTGGCAGGTGACGAAGAGGACTTTATTCCGTTGCCGGAATAAATTGGTTTTCGAGGGAAGCGGGCGAAGTATTTATCGTCATGGATGGGAGTCAATGCATCGAATTTCGTGACCACAGCGTGAAGCTGTATGGTTCAGAAAATTGTTCCCTGCTGGCCAGCCTGGTCGCAAAGCGAACGTTCAAATTTTGGACAGTGCTCGCGTTGACCAGAGCCGGAGCGATTAACCGGCACAGCAGGACAACTGTTTTACATCCTTGGTGAACGTTTGCGCACAGAGTTTGAGTCCTTCAACCATGGTCAGATAAGGGAACAAGTCATCGCCGATTTCCTGAACGGTCAAACCTGCTCGTAACGCCATCACTGCCGTTTGGATAATTTCACCGCCTTCCGCTGCGACAACCTGCACCCCGAGCAAACGGCCTGTGCTGCGCTCTGCTACCATTTTAATAAATCCATGGGTGTCAAAGTTTACTAGCGCACGCGGCACGTTTTCCAAGTCGAGCAGCCTGGTGTCCACGCTATAACCCCGAGCAACTGCTTCGGCTTCAGTGAGGCCAACGGTGGCGACTTGAGGATCGGTGAACATGACCCCGGGCATGGCACTGAGGTCGAGTTTGGCCTCGCCTCCCGTCATGTTGACGGCGGCTCGGCTGCCTGCGGCAGCTGCGACATAGACAAACTGCGGTTGATTGGTGCAGTCACCAGCAGCGTATATTCCGGTGACCGTGGTTTGCAGATGCTCATCCACCTGAATTGCGCCGCGTGAAGTTTCCACGCCAATGCTCGCCAGGTTCAGGGCCTCGGTATTGGGCGTTCGACCGGTCGCCACCAGTAGTTGGTCGGCTCGCAAGGTGCCGGCAGGCGTCTCGACGATAAACTCGTTGTCGCTATAGTCCACGTTGCTGGGCGTGGTCTGGCGAAGCACCTCAATCCCTTCCCGTTTAAAAGCCGCCTCTATGGCCTCTCCGATCGTAGGATCTTCGCTGGACAACACACGGCTCCGGGCTAAAACGGTAACCTTGCTGCCGAGTCTGTCGAATGCCTGAGCCAATTCCAAGGAAACGAAACCGGCACCAATCACGATCAGCCGTTTGGGAACGGTATCCAGCGCCAAGGCACTGGTTGATGTCAGGTAAGGAGTGTCTGCCAGCCCCGTTATTGGCGGCTCTGCCGGTCTGGCTCCGGTTCCAATAAAGGCGCGATCAAAATGAACCGGTTTTTCACCACCCTCAGCCAGCGTGACTACCAGGCTATTGGTATCGACAAACCGGGCCTCACCGTTCAGGACTGTGATGTCCTTGTGTTCTCGAAGTATCTTTTCGTACTTGGTGTCACGCAGCTCCTCCACTCGTGCCTGCTGTTGCTGAAGCAGTTTTGCTCGGTCTACCTGAGGAGCCTCAGCACTGATGCCCGCGTCAAACGGGCTTTCTTTTCGCAGGTGCGCGATATGTGCTGCACGAATCATAATCTTCGAGGGCACGCAGCCAACATTTACGCAGGTGCCGCCGACAGTCCCACGTTCAATCAGGGTGACGCGGGCACCGCGCTCTGTTGCCTTCAGGGCAGCCGCCATGGCGGCACCACCACTGCCGATTACCGCAATATGCAGTTTGTTGTCATTTTTCACTCGGGAAACTCCTTGGAGCTTTGAAGTTGCTCTCGTAGCTGGCGTCATAGTGCTTTTTCCGCCAGAACGCATAAACCGTCAGGCCGATGAATACCGCCAGTGCCGGAAGAAGCACATAGTCGAGATAGCCCGTCAGGGCGGCCAGTCCCACGGTGGCCATCAAAATGACCAGAATCGGTGTGAAGAAGCATAGTGCAACCAGAATAGTCCCTACTATGCCGACCCTGAGCAGGTTCTTCGGATTCTTCATTGCCCCTCCGGAGTCGCCTCTGAGGCCGTGGGAGTGGAGGGGTAACCAGCGTCGCTCGTGGCCTCGGTGAGCGCCTCTATGGAAGTGAGCGCATCGTTAAAGGTGACGACGGCTTCTCGATCAGGGTAGCTCACGGAAACTTGCGACACCCCTTCCACCTTACTTAAGGCCAACTTGACGGTGATCGGACACGCGGCACAGGTCATGTCAGGCACCGAGAGAGTTACTGTTTGAGACGCAGCCCAGGAGGACATGCTGAGCAAAGTGAGGAACATGGCAAGTACAAACTGTTTACGCATGAGAAAAATCTCCGTTTAGTAGAATAGAGGCAAAATGTAAGGGAACACTAATGCGACCAGTACCAGAGCCGTAACTACCCAAAAGATCACCTTATAGGTCTTTCGGACTTGAGGGATCGCACACGTTTCACCGGATGAGCATTGCTCTACAGGGCGATAGATTCGTCGCCAGGCAAAGAACATGGCGACGGTGGCCGCGCCAATGAACAGCGGTCGATAGGGCTCCAAAGCTGTCAGGTTGCCGATCCAGGCACCGGAAACGCCCAGAGTGATAAGTACCAATGGCCCGAGACAGCACGCCGAGGCGAGAAGTCCAGCCATGCCCCCGACAGCGAGAGAAGCACCTCCGGATTTAGATTTGAATTTCGACATGACGCTGACACCTGTTGCCCATGGACTCGATGCGATAAGGTTACTTCCGTAGTCAAGTACGGAGTCAAGCAGTATGTCGGTTAAAGCCAGTTCACTGACTATTGGCGGCTTGGCCAAGGCGGCCAATGTAAATGTCGAGACGATCCGCTATTACCAGCGGCGAGGTCTGTTGTCGGAACCCAAACGACCTCTAGGTGGTATTCGACGCTACGGTTCCGCCGATATTGATCGGCTAACATTTGTTAAAACGGCGCAGCAGCTGGGTTTCAGTCTCGACGAGGTCGGCGACCTTTTAAGGTTGGAAGATGGCACTCACTGTCAGGAAGCCAGTGCGCTCGCCGAGCACAAGCTGAAGGATGTGCGTGAAAAGATCGAAAGGCTGGTCAAAATTGAGAAGGCTCTGAGCGACATGGTCAGTCAATGCCACGCACGGCCGGACAGCATCGCGTGCCCGCTCATTGCATCTCTACATGAGGGAGACATTGGAACAAAAAGCCAAAGGGATTAGCTTCTGAACCAATCGACCTCTTGAGGCTCTACCCCGTCACTGCGGACACTACGAAAAGATAGGCAGATTTATCGAACCGAGGTGCGCGAACGTTCGCTTTTGTTTAGGCGCCTAAGATGCTCGGCATAATCCCAAGTAGGATCACCGGCTTCCTTTGAGAACCACTACCTCACCAGAGAGTCCGCGATGTTTGATCCACGACTAAACCGACTCACGTGTCTTTTTGGTTATCTCAAACCTGACGGGCTGACTGGTTTTCTGCTGAATCACTTGCGCCCGGTCCAGAACCTCTCCATTTCTGGAAATATCCCGAACCAATAACCTAACCATGTCGAAAGAACGCAGTTTGCAGTCGATCGCCATGTTGACCATCGCCAGTTCTCGGACATTCTCTGCGATTTCTAACCGAATGCGGATTGCCCAGGTCTGTTCGAGTTTTAGTGGAAACTTTTGTCCGACTAGTTTTCCCTTGTTCCAGGGTAAATGACTGGTGGAAAGTGTCATGATTCGGCCCCCTTTAGAGGATAGGTACCGAAAATCATGACTCGTTATAGAGTTTTCTGCCTGCAAGGGGAACTGGCAGACCAGGGGCGCCAAGCCTACGTTCTGACCGATAGACCAAACTTCCCATGCCGAAATTCAGCCTCTTTCGTTATAAGTATCTGCAGTAACGGGATAGAACCCGAGTGCTGGCTACGAGTTCTGAATTAAGAGGTAGCGACACAGCGAGGACGTTGCTTGGGCCGGCTTTGAGCCGATTCTGCAAATCCGGTGCAAAACGGACGACCTTCCTGCCCCGTAGTAATGCTTGTATGCACCCGAAATACCCGGTTGACGAGGGATTCAGTAATAACTTCCGCAGGGCTACCGATGGTGTCGAGTTGGCCGTCAGCCAGCACCGCAATCCGGTCCGCAAATTGCGCGGCCTGGTTGAGGTCATGAAGTGACATGACCACGGTCAGTCCTTGTTGCTGGTTTAACGTAGACAGGAGCTCCAATACTTCCAACTGGTAGCCCCAATCCAGAAACGTGGTTGGCTCGTCTAGCAACAGGATATCAGTCTCCTGCGCCAGTGCCATGGCAATCCAGACCCGCTGCTGCTGCCCTCCGGAGAGCGATTCCACCGGTCGTTCCGCAAGGTCTGATACCCCGGTCATTGCCATAGCGTCGAGGGTTACATTGTCGTCAGTGGTGAGGTTCCTCTGCCACCATTTACGGTGGGGGAAGCGACCCAGCGCAATCAAGTCCCGAACCCGGATACCATCGGGCACAATCGGCTTCTGGGGCAGCATGGCGAGCCTCAGGGCCAGTTTGCCCCGGTGCCATTGGTCAACTGGCTGATCGTCCAGGTAGACCTGACCGGACCGCGGGGGCAACAGGCCGGCGAAACTTTTCAGCAAGGTACTTTTGCCCGAGCCATTGGGGCCCAGCAGGCAGGTAATGCCACCCTCGGGAATAATCAGCGAGACGTTGTCTACAACCGTTTTGTCGCCGTAAGCCAGCGAGAGAGACTCGGTTCGTAACATGGAGAAGGGGTCCGCCTTCAGGGTTGACGCGATAATAGATACAAAAAGAAGGGTACACCAAGGACGGCGGAAACGACGCCCACGGGCACTTCATAGGGAGTGAACAGCGTTCGGCCCAGTAAATCCGCTAGTACTGCCAGCACCGCACCCAATAGTACACACAACACCAACTGGACCGGAAGGTTAGCGCCGGCCAGCCGGCGGCTGATGTGGGGGATAAGCAGGCCAATGAAGCCAACGGGCCCGACCACGCCGACCGCGCTGGCCGCCAACAGGGTGGCGATCAGCAGGGCAAAGAAACGCCATCGGTTGAGACCCAGGCCCAGGGTGCGTGAGTGTTGGTCGTCGAGTTGCATCACATTCAGTGGGCGCATGAGCAGAACCACACCGATCAGCCCAACGAGAGTCCATGGCAGCAACGTGTGCAGGTGTTGCCATTCGCTACCGTACAGCGAGCCGGCCAGCCACTGGGCCACCAGCTCGGTATGGGCGTGGCCCCAGAACGCCAGTGCGCCGGTGGTCAGCGCGTGCAGCATACCGGCGATGACCGCGCCGGTCAGCGTCATTTTCACCGGCGACAGCTGGCCATGGCGCATGCCCAGGCAATACACCGCAAGCGCCGTCACCAGTCCGCCTGCCATCGCAAACAGCGGCAGGTATTGCAGGGCAAAGGAGGTATTGCTGTACGGATTCTCACTGGACACCAGCCAGTCACCGACGATGAAGGCGATAACGGCCACCAGGCTTGCGCCGGCGGAGATGCCGAGAATACCGGCTTCGGCGAGGGGGTTGCGGCTGAGCAACTGCAACAGCCACCCCGACAGAGCAAAGTGAATACCGATAAGGGCGCCGGTCAGGGTGCGGGGTAGCCGCAGTTCGAAGACGACTCTCTGTACGTGTTGTGAGCTGTCTCCGGTGAGCCCCGCCCACACCTGGGACCAGCTCAGGTCCACCGCTCCCAGCTGGACGCCCGCGACGATGACAACAACCAGGCTGAGCCCGCCGGCCAGAAACAGCCTGGCGACAGGGCTGGCACCGGGAGGCCGGTTTGCGCGGGTTGGTGTCGTCGCCGGATTGGTCACGTTATGCGCTCCGGGTTGAGGCTCGCGAATTGAGCAGGTAGATCAGCCATGGGGCTCCGATCAGGGCGGTCAGCATACCGACGGGTAATTCCTGGGGGAAGGCCAGTTGCCTTGCCAGGATATCGGCAGCCAGCAGCAACAGTCCTCCAAACAGAGCGCTCAACGGTAGCCAGTGCTGAATCTGATCGCCCGCGAGCCGCCGGGCGATGTGTGGCGCCACCAGGCCAATAAACACGATCGGACCGGTGAAGGCGACCAGCGCGGCAGCCAGCAGCAATGCCAGTAACAGGAAAGTCAGGCGCCAGCGTCCGACGGCCAGGCCCATGGCCAGCGCCAGGTCGTCGTCCAACTGCAATACACGAAAGGGGCGCTGCATGACCAGCAGGGCACCGAGTGGCAGTAGCAGCCAGGGCAGCACCATCTGGAGCTGGAGCCAGCCCCGTCCCATCAGGCTGCCCGCCAGCCAATAGTAGAGTTCTGCCGCCTCCGCCCCGGATACCAGCAGAAGGCCGGTGGTCAGTGCCGTTGCCAGCGAGGTCACGGCGATGCCGGCGAGTACCACGCGCTCCGGCTGGAGCCTTCTTCGACCGGCGATGGCGAAGGTCAGAGCACCCCCGAGCAGGCCCCCGCCCAGCGCCATCAACGGCAGCCACATTGCGCCCGGAGAGCTCAGGGTTCGAAGTGACACCACCGCCAGGGCGGCGGACGCAATCACACCGGTCAGGCCGGGGGATGCCAGGGGGTTCCGGGTAACGCCTTGCATGACGGCCCCGGCAACCCCAAGCGCGGCACCACCAAGAATGCCGAGCAGGTTGCGGGGCAGTCGCAACTCCAGCACGGTAATGCGCGTCAGCAGGTCGCTGGTGCCATCAATGGCTGACAGCAGCTGGAGCGGCGACACCCACTGGGAACCGGCCATCAGACCAACGAGAAACAGCAGCACCAGGAACAGCAGTGTTGCCACATAGAGCGTGGAGGGGCGTGCTGTCGAAGCGCTACCGATCATGTGCCGGAGTCCGGGGCCAGCAACAGACGCTGAATGTCATCAAGCATGCGCTCCCGGGCGATGGGTCCGGCGCCCTCTTTCCAGTAGTGCGGCACTTCGTAGACCTGGCCGGTGCTTACGGCCTTGAGATAGGGCCAGATTGGATTCATTGTGAACGCCCGCTGACGACTGGTGGGTAACAGGAGAATGGTGTCTGGATTGAGTTTCAGCAGGGCCTCAAGGCTGATCCGGTAGCCCAGGGGAATGCCGCTCTCGGGATTGGGTGGCTTGCCACCAACATTGTCGAAGCCCAGGCGTTCCAGCAGCGCGGTGGGCAGAAAGTGGTCGTAGTAGACAAAGGGCGTTTCACTGCCGCTGGTCAGCAGTGCCACGGTCCCCATGGGCTTGCCGTGATTGCGCTGCGCGAGCGATTGAACGTGTTCGAGGAATCGATCGTTGAGTGCCTCCGCTTTGGCCGGCTTACCCAGCGCCTGGCCTGCCAGCTCCACCGCCCGCAGGCTGTCCTCGACCGTTATCAGGTCCAGGGCCAGGAGCGGCGCGATGGCTTCGATCTGATCACCGTCCTTCTCGGTATAGCGGCGGATGGCGATTACGAGATCTGGGCGGACCGACGACAGCACTTCCAGGTTGGGCTGGTGTCGCGGTCCGAGACCCCGCACACCGCTTAGCTGTGACGCCAGGTAGTCAGGCACCCCCTGGAGTCCGTAGTCGGTGACCGCGACCGGCGCTGTTCCCAGCGCCAGTGCGACATCCGCGCCGAAAGTCGAAATCGCCGCGGGCCGGGTTGCCGCAGCGGACAACCGCAGGGTTTCCCCGCGGTCATCCGTCAAGCGGATACCCTCATTGTCCGCCCACCCTGAAACAGGGGAAAGCAGGACAATCAGCAGGCTCGTTGCAATCCGTTTCGGTAGTGAGGCCATCAGAAGTCCAGCTGGGCCTCGAGGATGAAGCTTCGGCCCGGCTGAGGTACCCGGCCGACCGGGCTGACGTCCACGCCCCGGAAGTAGTAATCCTCATCCAGCAGGTTGTTGACCGCCAGGCCAAGGTTCAGCACACGATCACCGCCCACCGCGAAGTCGCGCCCGACCCGGGCAGTCACCAGGTGGTAATCCGGCAACTCACCGGCGCTGCCATTGCTGGTTTCTTCTTCGGTGTTGTCGGCATCGCTGTAGCTTTCGCTCACGTATACCCAGTTCACGCTGGCGTCCCAGGCCTGGTAGCTGTATACCGCATCGGCGCTGACCTTATGGGTGGGCGCGTTGGGAAGCTCGTTGCCTTCGTTATCGCCGGACAGCTGTTCGGTATCCAGGAAGGTGTAACCCAGGCCCAGTTCCCACTGGCTGTTGAGGTTCCAGCGGTTTGCCAGTTCAATACCCTGGAGACGGGTCTCTCCCAGGTTCTCGAAACGACTGGTCGAACGGTTGAGCTGAATCTGATCCTCGTAGTCGATGCGGAACAACGTGGCGGATGAGAACAGGTCCGGTGTGACCTGCAGGCGTGCACCCAGCTCATGGTTCCAGGCGGTTTCATTGGCCACTGCACCTTCACGGGTGGTCTGGGCAATCTGGACTGGCACCAGGGAACGCTGGCTGTTGGCAAAAACAAACAGATCATCAGACGCCTGGTAGCCGACGGTCAGGCCCGGCAGCAGCTCCTCCGCGTTGTTTTCCTCGGTGTTGCCACTGAGGTTGTCGCGGAAATCCATATCAACGTCTTCATAACGCAGGCCCGGCGTTACCGTCAGGCGATCATCCAGGAAGGACACGGTATCACTGACGTAGAAGGCCGCGGCTCGGGTGTCCAGGTGCCAGTCACGTGCCACGGAACGGTTACCGGAGGAAAGTTCCAGTCGGTTGACATCAAACTCCACATCCTCGCTGACAAATCGCGCGCCCAGGGTAATGTCATGGCGGCCATAACGAATCGCGAACCGGGGCTCGGTGCCCAGTACCGTGAACAAACGTGGTGAATCCGCGACGTGGGTCGAATCCAGGCCCGGGTCCGCCCAGTGGCCAGTGCCGCTGAGGTTCTGGCCGAAGAAGAAGGTGCGGTCGGCATCGTGCACGAAATTGCGCCACTGGAATTCCATATTGTCGGCCGGCGTGTAGGTCCAGGTGAAGGTGGCGCGGCTCATGTCCGCTTCGTAGCCGTCGTAGGGACGCTGGCTCTGGGTGCGATCCTGCTCATAGGCTTGTGGCGTCAGGGCGCCGGGCAGTTCGGCATCGACACGGTAGTACTGCAGCTGCGACGCCAGTTCATGCTGGTCGTTCAGGTAATAACGGGCATCCAGGATCAGGTTATCCACTTCGGTATCGGAGTGGTCACGAAAGCCGTCGCCGCGCTGGACATTAGCCTGGAACTGCAGGTCGAGCTTGTCAGTGGCCCGGCCACCGACCCGGTAATAGGTGTCGGTAAAGACGTTGCCGGTCTCCTCCGCAATGGTTACCCGCTCACGAAGGGTCTGGGAGGTTTCCGCCGGAATCGGCTTGGTAACGAAGTTCACCACGCCACCCACGTTGTTAGGCCCGTAATGAACCGAGGCGCCGCCCCGGACAATATCCACGACTTCCAGGCTCGGAAGGGTAACGGGGAAGAGCGACACGCCGACGTTGCTGTAGGGCCCGATGGCAATCGGGTAACCGTCCAGCAGAATCTGAAGCCGTTCACTGCGAAGTGGGTTCAGACCACGCACGCCGATGTTGGGCAGGATGCCCGTACCCGTCTCGTCCAGCACGGTGACACCAGGTACCGGGCGCAGGGCGTCTTCCAGGTTCAGAGCGCCGGTCTCCTGAAGCTCCTCTTCCTCCACCACCGTGCGGGCTCCCGTGTAGGTTCTTTCGGACGCCTCCGTCGGCGGTCCCAGCCAGTCTGCGGTGACGTTCAGGCCCGGAAGCAGGGCGGCAGCCTCAGCCTGCTCCTGTGCCAGGGCGCCGGGTGAAATGCCCATGGCCAGCAGGGACACGGGGAGCATGGCGATGGCTACGGACAAAGGATGGCGCTTAAGTGGTGTTGAAACTTCAGACTTCGACATTGTATTTTCCAGCACGTGTTAAATTTTAGCGCACATTCTACTGATAATAATTCGCATTACAATAACGACAGATTATTCCACCGGGCAATCCGCTGTCCGGTTACTCGATGAAAACTTCGTTTGGGTGGGGATGCATCAGGAAAGCCTGATGGGAAATATTCCAGGCGTAGGCCCCGGCGTGGTGAAAGACCACCAGATCGCCAATCCCGAGCGAGTCGACCTCAACCCGGCGGGCAAAGACATCCTTGGGTGTGCACAGCTGGCCAACCAGGGTGACAGGGTTGCCTTTGACGCCGGGTGATTCGACGGTTGTCTCGGAGGCAGGCAATACCTCAAATGGATGATTGTGCGCCTGCGCCGCAGGGGTCCGGAAGTGGTGTGTCCCACCCCGGCAAATTGCAAACCATTCGTCGCCACAGCGTTTGACATCCAGGACTTCGCCAACATAGAAGCCGCAGGGGGCGGTGATGAAACGGCCACATTCGAACCGTATGTTCCAGGCCCGATCCGAGTGAATTTGAAGCAGCTCGTCCAGACCGGCACAAAACCCGGGCCAGTCAAATTGCTGATGGGGCTGTGTATAGTTGATCCCGATTCCGCCGCCGACATTGATCTCGGCAAGATCCAGGTCGTACGTCGCTTCCCAGGCGCGAACCGACTCCAGGTAGTGCCTTATCAACGCAAGATGACGTTTCTCGTCGAGCTGGTGTGACATCAGGTGAAAGTGAAAGCCGCGCAGCCTGACCCGGTTCTGCTTCGCTAGCAATGCCAGGGCGTCTGGTATACAGGCTTCCTCCATGCCAAACGGCGTGGGCACGCCGCCCATGGTAAGCCGTGTAGAGGGTGTGTCGGCCAGTTCGAGATTGATGCGCAGCAGAATGTCCTGATGGGTCTGTTTTCGGTCGGCGATGTCACACAGGCGTCGTAATTCCAGCAGGCTTTCCACGTGGATCCGTTCAACCTTCTGATCAATAGCCTTTTCGAGGTCCGATGCCAGTTTGCCGGGGCCGCCAAAAATTACCGGCGTGGTCGGGAAATGACGACGCACCCAGTCCAGTTCTCCACCCGAGGCTACTTCAAAGCCTCGTACAAAGGGGGCCAAGGCGCCGAGCACCGGCAATGCCGGATTCGCCTTGGCGGCATAAAACATGTCACAGCCGGCCGGCAAGCACTCGACAATGCTTTTTATCCGGTTGCGGAGTCCGGGCAGGTCATACACATAGGCGCACAGCGGGTCGCTTTCCCGGCGCTTGAGCGCGTGGATGGCCTGCTGAACGGAGGCAGGTACGTCAGGCATGGCACAGCTCCTCCATGGTCTCCACGGTGAAAGGCATCGTCAGCGCCAGCGGGTTGGGTACCCGGGTGTACTGTGACTCACGGTCCGGGCGCTTGAACAGGCGAGTCATCAGGTTACTTTTGTTGGGAATCGGGTCGCCCTCCAGAAGTCTTCCGAGAACATCCGTGGCCCATGGGTCGTCGGTCTCTTCCAGCCAGTCGCGCACGACTCCGGCGAGTGCCTGCCATAATCGGCGTTCAATAGACTCGTCTCCTCCGCCGAGGCAGGCGACGGCCTGGAACAGGTGATTGATCAACAGGCAGTATGCGATCCGTTTCCAGGCTTTGTCCTGACTGTAATGAACCGACGCCAGTGTTTGTTCATCGAGGGTATCCGGCAGTTGTCCCGACCATCGGCCGGGCACGAGCTTCGTTCCCTCCAGGTCACGAACAAAAACCTGGACGGGATACCCCTTCCGAATGCCCACAACCACGTTTTGAAGGTGTGGTTCAAAGACCACGCCATGATGGAACAGCGACTCGAAGATCGGTGGGATCAGCAAGGCGAGGTACTGCTCGAACCACGCCAGCCTGGCCTCCAAAACGGTGAGCCGTTCTGCAAGGCCCATGGTATCGGCAGCTTCGATGGCTGGGCAGCGGCCGAAACGGTCTTCGCTGAAGAGCGCTGCGGCCAGCAAAGGTGTGACACCAGGTTCGAGGTACGGTTCGATACTGTCTCGCATAATGACGCCGAATCCCTCTGCTATGGTGCGGCGATCAGGCTCTGGGTGATCGGTAAAATCAACCGTCTGGTAGCCGGGCTCATACAGCAGCCTGAACCCGCGCCAACGGGCCAGTGACGGGGCAAGGTAGGTCTTGAGTGCGGCGGAGAGGGCCACAGCACTCTCCAATTCGTAGACCGCGTTTTTCCGGATGCAGTTGGTCAGTCGGACATGGGTTGAAAACTTGAGGAAGTAGGGGTTGCCGGGCTGGTACAGCGTGCGAACCGATGCGGTCGGGTAGAAACGTTGACCGGCCTGGCCCAGGGGCAGGATGCGCCCGGAACGGATAGCGCTGCGGATGACGGGCAGGCGCATAAGGTAGCGTGCCTGCCAGGGGTGCACAGGAACCGCGACCCAACCGTCGGGGGCATCCAGCCCGATGTCCGGGCCGGACGCGGAAACGGGCCCGGCAATGTCACCTCGGGTGCGAAGATCGTCCGGATGGACAGCGAAATATGAGAGAGCGAACCCCGCGCCCATTTCCGGTGAGTACTGCAGGATGTCTTCCTGGTCGAACCCTTCCCTGGACTTTGGTGCCGGGTGGTAACGGTGCCCGAAACTCAGGGATTGTTCAGACCAGCGGAAAGCCTCCAGGCCCTGTCCCCAATCGGTGGGCACGCGGCTGTAGGCAAGAATGCTGCGCATGACGTTGCGGCTGAGAAGAATCTGCCGGTAGAGCTCGCCGTTGAAGGGTTCATTGAAGCGCCGTGCCATTTGATGGAGCAGGATCCGGCCCAATTGTTCCAGCCCCAGGACCCGCCAGCCCCTGAGCGCGGATTTGTGATACGGCGCGGACAGGTAGCGGTAGTTGCAGGTCTGCGAGTCTCCCGCCACCAGAACCAGCAGAACATCTTCGGATTCCGGGAATGCGATCTGTAGCACGCTCACTGGTTCCAGGGCCAGGCGGACCCGGAGTCCCTGCGGCCAGGATCGGCTGCCTTCACCACGATGAACCGCCAGCTCTCCAGACGGTTGGGCCAAATCCCGGCAGTAGCAGTTCAGCAGGGCCTCCATGCTGGCTTGATCGGCCAGAAAGTCGCAGTGCTGATCCCTGAAATAATGATGCGAGGCTGTCATTGCCATGGCTTTACTCCTTGTCTAGGTGTTCTTGATGTTCAGTGGCGGGAGAGCGGGATCGGTAGACGCTCAGAGTGATAGTAAGAAGTGTTACACCGGCGCCCAGCCAGAACGGCGCCGTCTGGTTGCTCATCCCCGTGGCAACACCCGCGAGAACCCCCGCGGCGACACCGGCCCATTTGCCAGCGCTGTCGAGGGCGCCAAAACTCTGGCCAGCGTTTTCTATCCGTGTGAGGCGTGCGGTTTCGGCATTAAGGGCAAAAAGACAGGTTGTCATGCCCAGCCCCATGATCCATCGTCCGGCGAGAATGGCGGCCATTGTTCCGGCCGTCGCCTGAATAACATAGGACAGTGCGAACAGTGTCAGGCCCGCGGGCAAAGTCCACGGGTTACCGAAAAACACGCTTCGTCGCAGTGGGCTGATTAGAATAATCAGGTAGATGGCATGAGGGAGGCTGTAGAGAACTCCGGCCATAGCGGCAGTACTGTCCGTTCGTTCCTGGGTCCAGGGAATGAAGTAGGGAAAGCTGGCCACCAGTGCGAAATTGAAACCGAAGCAAAGCAACCGCAACCGCAGCCAACTGGCGGATGTCGAAACCCCTTCACGTGAATGTTTCTGGCCACCAGGCTCACCCGAAACCGAATCTGGCGGGGCGAGCTTCCATACCAGCAGTGCCGACAGAAGAGGCAGGATGGCCATGTAGAGGTACAGGCGCTGGGCTGGGACCCAGGTCATGAAAAAACCGAAAAGGATGGGCGCCAGTATCATGGCCGACCTGGCCGAGCCCTGCATCCAGTTGAGTGACTGGGCCAGGTTATGACCGCGAGCAATGGTGGAGAGGTACGCGCTCGATGCGGCAAAGGTTCCACCCAGAAAGCCCTGAACCATCAGTGCCATGGCAAAGGTAACCACGCCCGGCGCCAATCCGGCGATTACGAAGGCCACGGCCAGACCAATCTGGGCCCGCAGCAGCGACCAGCGGCGGCCGAAACGGTCCGCTATTCTTCCCCAGAATGGCGCCGCCAGAGCTGTGCAAACCGTCGGGATAATATAGAACCACCCCACCCAAACGGTGTGTTCAACGGCAAATGTGTCGGTCAGGATCAGCCCAAAAAATGGTGGCATCCCCAGCGCCACCAAGGCCGCGGTAAAGTGGCTGAGCAGGACCACCGGCAGAACAGACTGACTCATGATCCGTTCCTGAGAAAGTTCGGGGCCAGCTTGCCATAGAATTTATTGATGTCGGCGGCGCCTGTGCGAGACTTGCTTTCCAGGCTTCCGGCCCTGAGCAGGTATTTGGTGTAAAGCTGGCTATCCTCCAGCAGCACCTTGCGGGCCGGTTGCGTATCGACGCCCTGGTCGTCAAGTTGGTCGAGTACGCTGACGGTCTCCTCACGAAGCACCTGATACCAGTGAGTCCTTGATCCGAGATCCCTTGCGGCCAGGCCCTCAAGAATAACGGCCAGGTTCAGTTGCAGGATAATGGTGGTAAACATCTGGGCCAGGGGTGTTTCATCGTCGACCAGAATGCGTTGGTCCCGGAGTTGCCCCACTGCTGACCCCATGGACGGCATCTGTCGGCACAGCCTGTCTGGCCACAACCGGGGTGCGTCGTTATCCTTGAACAGCAGTTGCATTGGCCGCCCCGGCGTCAGCAGCACCATGGAGTTCTGCTGATTGGACTCCAGCGCAATGCCGTAGACCAGCCAGAGTCGAAGATGCACCTTCAGCGTCAGGGCGGCGTACTGGCGCACCCATTGTGTGAGGTCGCCGTTATTGAACTCGTCCGCCATCATCTGGGCAACGCAGCGACCGTCAGGGTTGTCGGCTAACAGGGAGGCAACCGGCACGATCTGCTGCTGGTCGGAAAACCCGCAAAACCGGCGCACAATACAGCCCAGCCAGGGCAGATCGCCAACGTGCAGGCCTGAGGATTCGTCGGTTACAGAAAAGGTCCCTTTAAGGACCGGGTCCTTGCCGGATATCTCCTGCAGGATTTGCTGAACCGTATGACCATCATAAAGTGTGCTCGGTTTGACCGTTCGAATGTTCCGGTTGCCCAGTGTGCGAATGGTCAAGGGCACTTTCACGTGGACCTCCGGCGCTGCCTCAAGCTGGAGGGTTCGTACCGACAGTGTTGGCTGAACCCAAAGCGCAGGCGCTGGCGCACGTATAACCCTGGCACCGATGTCTGTGGTCGACAGATACTCACTCAACGCGGTGTCCCAGAGATGAGGGTGTACCGGCAAGAGCTGGTAGCTGTCGGCAAGCCGGTTATCCAGCCCTACCTCGCCGAAATCCGGCCAACAACCCGGGAGCTCCCCCATCGAAGTGATTTCCGAGCCGGGGACGGCAAGCCACCTTAACTGGAAACGCGGGGCAAATTCAGGCGCGTAGGCTATCAGTGCTGCCTTATCAAAACCACTCTTGGCGCGGGCACTGGGATAAAACGGGTGATCGAGGAAGGCCGCGAGACGATCGAAGTAGAGCATGCGTTGGGCGAGTCGGGGAAAATCCTTCCAGCTGTGGCCCTGACGGCAGATTTCATCAAACCACCGGGATCGCTCCGCCCGGCAGAGGGTGTCGTGGACCTCCGCTGTTCTGCACTCATCGGCATACACCTGTAACGGGTTCGTGGAATCGTCTTGTTCATCCGCACTTAGGCAGGCGAGGACCTGTTCATAGTGATCTACCTCCGACACGCTCGCGGTGTGATCCGCGGGCTGCCAGATGAGCTTGTCGCCACTCCACTGCCAACGCTGCATGAAGCTTGCCGGATTGACCGGCAGCCACAGGAGGCCTTGCGCCAGCGTCCACCGTAACCAGGTCGCCGGTGTTCCCGGGGAGCCGGGCACGCTGTCCACCCCAACTACCTGAGCATCACTCTGACAGCCGGCCACGTCTTCGCGGACCAGGGCATTGATCAGTCTTCGTGTTAAATATTGCCCGGGATCTGCCAAAGGCCGGGCGGTGTTCCTGCTCATCAGCCTATCTCCCACTCTGCTTCAAGATCGGTGGCCCATTCGGCCAACGTATTCTTCACCCGGGAGGGATCGCTCGAAAACAACCGCAACACACCCAGGTAGTCCTTGTTTGAGTGGGTCAACCGGACGTCATCACCCACTTCCCTCAACGGCTCAAACTCGGCAATGCCGTCACCGCACGGCTCCCTGCGTTCAGGAGCTGAACGGCGAACCCGTCCGCTGGTAGAGGCACTGAGATAGCGTATCTGCGCCGTCTGGGTGGGAGGGGATAATTCAAGAGGGTTGCCAACATGGGCCTGAAGGATGGCATGGAACAGTCCATGATTCGTCATGCGGTCAAGCAGGAATTCGCGGCCATCCCCCACCGTTCGGTAATTGATCTCGATAAGTCTTGGCCCATTGTCGGTTATCACAAATTCGGAATGGCAGGAGCCAAGGCCCACACCGAAGTGCCTTACCTGCCTGAACATTTCCTGCAGGTGAGGACTGTCCGGCTGGTTGGGCACCCACGCCGCTTCAAGTTCGACGAAATGGGGAGGCTCGGAAAGCCGCACTTCGAATCCTCCGAGCGCAATCAGGCTGTTCCCGTCGCCAATGGTCTCCAGAGTGTGAACAGGGCCTGACAGAAACTCTTCCAGCAGCAAGGGTTGCCCGGGTTGTTCCTGCCAGAACTGGTCACAGAACGATTGTAGTTGCCCAGCGTTGTCGAGGCGCCTGACGTTGAGGCTGGCAACCCCTTCCCGGGGCTTGGCAATGCATGGGTAGGGGACGTCATCCTTCAGTTGAGCCAGTGATGCCTGGTCACACACTGTTCGGAACCAGCATACGTCGACATCAATGTTTTTCAGGTGCTGGCGCATGGCGGCCTTGTTTTTGGCCCTGTAACAGGTGCGCCAGTCTTTTCCGGGTAAGCCCAGGTATGCGGCAGTCAGGGCGGTCACCGTCTGCAGGTGATCGCTGTTGGAGAACACGCCCAGGGGCGTCGGGAGTTCTGAAAGAAGATCGATAACAGACAGGGGATTGAAGACATCACACTGGAGAATCTGATCCGGATAGGCGGGAAGATCTGGTTGACTGAAATACTGGTGATGAGTCGCTGCCTGGTCTGTCAGCAGGATTACTTTCAACCCCATCGACTTGGCGGCTGGCAGAAATCCCCGATTCACGGCTGGCGTTGGAACATGAGCAAGAAAAAGAACGGTATCGCGCATTGGAAAACTCTTGTCAGACTTGAATAAGAATGGTTGCCTCAGGACGAGCTCGGCTCGGTACGGCAGGTCGCAAGGTGAGACTTGAGATACTTGAAGAGCAGACTGCGGTCTTCTCCCAACAGAAAGGCTTTTGCTCCCCACTCCCGCCATTCTGTTAGTTGTCCAGGGCTTCGGGGCAAAGCGCAAAATTCCACCGGACGCCCGCGGCAACTCGCTGCCAGTTCCGCGATGGCGTGATTGACAGACGAATGGAACGGGTCACCCGGGCAGCCCAGTGATTGCGACAGATCGACCGCTCCCGGCAGAACCCAGTCGACGCCGGCAACATCGAGGATGGCTTCGCGGTTCTTGATGCCTTCCTGATCCTCAATCATGAGCACGATGAGGACTTCCCGGTTTGCCTGGCGGAGGTACTCTTTCAGAGGGAGGGTGCCGAAACCGGTTGTCCGCCCACCGGTAATGCCACGCTGGCCGGCCGGTGCATAGCGGGCCATCTGAACAACCTCCTGCGCCTCTGCGGCGTTACGGACGCGCGGCACAACGATGCCCTGGGCTCCGCTGTCCAGGGCACGGGTAATCGCTGCGCGATCAATCCCCGGTACCCGCACCAGAGGGGTGACGGAGGCACACTCGGCGGCGCGGATCATATGTTCCAGGGACTCTGGATTGGTGGACATGTGTTCCGTGTCCAGGATGACATAGTCATAGCCGGCATGGCCGATCATCTCGATCATCCAGGGCGTTGGTACTGCGTTCAGGAGTCCAAAGGCGGGTAAGCCATCGGTGATCAATTGACGCGTGCGGTTAATCGTAAGCATTGGCGGCAACCCTCATTAAACGATAATGATTCGCAAAAGCATTAGACATTATTTTGCATTTTCTATCAAGCGTAAACCTACGCCCACGCATCATGGGCTGTTGGTGGCCAGCCTCTATATGAAGCTGACCAACTGCTGGGAAGGGGTGCTCACCGGTAAATCTTCCAATTTTGGCGGTAGTTGCGGTCGGGGCGAGGCCGCGGGGTATGGCGTGGTCTATTTTCTTGCGACTATGTTGAAAGCCCACGATCAGGCGCTGAAGGGGCTATCGGTGATGATCACCGGTTCTGCCAATGTTGCTCTGCATGCAGGGGAAAAGGTAATCGAATTGGGCGCGAAGATAATAACGCTCTCCGATTCAGGCGGTTCCCTTGTCTTCGGTGATGGTCTGACTGAGGGCGACCTGGAAGCGATCAAACAGCTGAAGCACGTCGACAGGCAATCACTGGAACAGTCGTCCTGCGGGAAGTTCCACCAGGATCATAAGCACTGGGCCGTTGCAAAAGCCGAGGTTTTGCTTCCCTGTGTCACTCGGAACGAGGTGAATGACGACGCCCATCCAAGCAGGGACAGGCGAAATGCAAACATCCCTTTTTCAATTGCACCGCTATTGAGAGTTTTCAGTACGTGGGTACTTTGCCAGCTCTTCCCAGGGTGCCAAGCCTTCCATTGAATCTTGGGCGGGCCAATGTTCGCTTTTGTTTAAAGGCGTGCCTTTTGAGCTCGCGGTATTCTGGAACGTGCCTCACCAAAACCTGTACGTTCACGCCAGACTATAGTTGCATCATTATTAACAGCGGGTTAGCTCAGTAGTGGAAGATTTATGCTTCAAAATATGGAAAAGTTATGGGTAAAACCACAAGATTCCTTAGAAAGCCTTAAAAGCACGATACGCCACTGACCAAGCCAAACGGCCTGCTGTCGGTTTTTCTGCGTTTGTTTTCCTTGTACTTTCGCCCCCAATCATCCTGCCTGGGCTGCCGGGCGCACAGCGTCACCCGACATCCACCTGACTCTTATTGGATTGCTTCCAGTAAATACTCGGATAACTTCATGTAACTGTACTCGACCTTCGCGTAGGCCCTGGCTGGCGCGGGCCGAGTTATTGTCAAATCTGGTGTATGACCATCAGGCAGCGTTCCTGCCAGATTGATCTTCCACCTGTATTCCATCCTGAAACTGCACGTTGTCCACGACCAGCTTCAGTTGGTCAAACCCCTTGATTCGCTTCCAGCGTTT
>NZ_JBSXOP010000047.1:0-67776 GCF_056859535.1 Marinobacter sp. L-46 | reverse complement strand
TTATCAACCAATCTCGGGCCATCGGTTGCTCCCGCTCTTTGCTTCCTGACCTCAAAGTCAGAATCTCACCCAGTTATCGCCTCTTGTTGGCGCAGAGGTGGGCTTGACGGGTATATTGGCGAGCGAAGTCACTGATTCAGGCATCAGTTTGGAAAGCCAGCCAGTCTGTAATCGGGCCACTGAATTGGTCTCGCTCCAGATCACTGAACGCTCCCATCAACCTGACCAGCTGCTTTGGGGAATAGAACCTGAGATAGGAATAGCCACCATCAGGCAACTTGACGCTCAACAGGCTCCGCAAATGATCGGCCAATACGGACAGGATCTCGTCTGCCATCAGGACAACGGCATGGTCCTGCCACCTTACCTGCTCTGACCATATTCGCGATGATGGCGAAGGCTTTACAAGGCAGGGGCTCACCTCGATGACCGACTCATGGGGCGTGCCAAGGTACAGGTATTCGAGTTCCGGCTGATCATCGTATTCATAGATGAATCTGGGAGTATCAAATACCGCACCATCAATCAGTAGCCATGCTCGCTCAATGGTCTTCTCATCCAGGCTCATCATGCAATGTCTCCCTCACATGCACAGGCGTCCATGGCACAAGTACCATCTGGTTGGCGGCCGCATTGCTTCACAAGAGCAACATCCTTTTTAGCTGCGGATTTCAACGCAGGCACCGAGGCTGCAGAAGGCCCCGCTGTCGCTCTGGTGCCGGTTTCCGCCACCTGCACAGGTTCATCGTTGGCCGTTAATTCGTTCAAACTCTCAGGCAACAACGGCCCCGTGACCCCAACCCCACTACCACTCCCAGGCCCACCCCCGGAGTTCATCCGCACCAGCGGCCCGGAAATCGTCACCCCACTCGGGTCCACCTTCACAAAGCTGCCGCCGGCTTTAAGCGTTACCTCAGCGCCGGCTTCAATCACAATTTTCATACCAGCCTTGTGATGGATTTCGGTGCCGGCTTCCACCAGTTGGTTTTTGCCCTGCTTGCTGTGGTGGCTGCCATTGACGGTGAGGCTGTAGTCGGCGCCGATGCTTTCCCGGTGTTCGCCTTCGGTGGTGTGGTGGCTGTTGCCTTTGGTGTGGCTGAAGCGGTTGTTTTCCACCGTCAGGTGGCTGTCGTTCTTGATGACTTCCGTGCGGTTGTTTTCCGTCAGCAGATCCAGATCTTTCTGGGCGTGCACGTAGATCTGCTCTTCACCGGCTTCGTCTTCAAAGCGCAGTTCGTTGCTGCCCTCACCCTTGTGGGTTTTGGTTTTTAATGTGGTCCGGGTTTTGTGTTCCGGCAACGTGTAGGGCGGTGTGTTGGTGGCGTGGTAGGTTCTTCCGGTGATGATGGGCTGGTCCGGGTCGCCGTCCAGGAAGGAGACGATCACTTCGTGGCCGATTCTTGGCAGGGCCATGAAGCCGTATTGGCCACCAGCCCAGCCCTGGGCTACTCGTAGCCAGGCACTGCTTTGTTCATCGTTTTTCGAGTATCTATCCCACGGGAACCGGACTTTGACGCGTCCATACTGATCGCAGTGGATCTCTTCCCCTTCCGGGCCGGTGACGATGGCCATCTGGGGGCCGTCCATCATGGGCTTGTGGTTGCACACTGGCCGCCACGTTTTGTCGGCCGGGATGGCGGTGAAGTCGTTGTGGTAGCTGGTGGGTTCGCTGCCACCCTCTTCTTCCATGGCCTGGGGCTGTTTGCCGGTGTGGGTGATGGCGGTCAGCAGCCATTCCCGGTTCAGGCTCTGGCTGTCGTGTTCCTCCAATTCCACTTTGGCGCCTGGGGTGAAGTCCGGGCAGTTGCTTTTGCCCTTGGCCAGGGAGGCATCGTTTCTCAGGGCGTCCAGTTTGGCCTGGGTAAAGGGCTGGCCACTGGCGTCGGCCTTGTAGCGGCCGGGGTAGTCGTAGTGTTGATAATCTTCTCTGTGATTCACTCCGCCAGCGCTTTGTTCGTGCATCAGGGCATAGGCGGGGTTTTTGAAGGTGTAGTCCTTCGTGGCTACGGAGGACGCACGTACCCGCTCTTCATAGGCAAAGCTGAAAACGCAGGCTTGTTGGGTGCTGCCGCCGGCTCTAGTGTTGCAGGTCACCGGGTCCAGTTTCGGGGCGTCGCCATGGTGGTCGGCAAGAATCAGTGCCGGTTGTTCTTCACCATCCACGCTGCCGTGCTGATAGCGGTAATGCCAGCCTTCTTCGGCGGCCAGTCGTTCCAGGAATTGCAAGTCGCTTTCCCGGTGCTGAACGCAGTATTCACGTTCTGCCGGCGGGCGTTTCAGATCAAACACCGAATCCACAATGCCCCGCTCTTCCAGCAAGGTTCGCACAATGGCGTCGGTGCTCTGGGCCTGGAAAATGCGGCTGTTGTGCATCAGGCCCAGACGCCATAACGGCGGCTGGATGACCACTTCATAGCGGGTGCGGCGGTGGCCGGTGTCGCCCCGCATAAATTCGTTCACTACGCCGGTGAATCGGCGCAGGGGCTGGCCGTCCTGCCAAACCACCAGGTCTACCGGCTGTTCCAGAATGTCAGCTGCGGCTACATCGGGGTCAGTACTGGCCAGCTCTAACCGGCCATGAAATAAGGAAGACAGCTGTTCGGTCAGCGCGAAGCCAAGTACCGAAAAGTGATCAGAGGGGAATTCGCCTACACGGGCGGTGAACTGCAATCCGCTTGCCTGGGGCATACCTTCGGTCCCTGAAGTTTAAATGGTTATAACAAACTCATCCTGAGCTGCGCCGATTATAACCACCCGTCACGGCATTACAAACAACCCGGTCACAAACCGGCTTGGTCAATCAGTCACTGTGCAGCAACAAGGCATAGCGGGTACTGCGTCCGCCCCCGGCTAACTGAAAAATACAACCTTTCTCCACTAAGTCCGTCAAATCCCGCGTAGCCGTGGCCTTGCTGACCTTAGCCATAGACTGGTATTTCCGGGCGTTGATGCCTTCCCCAAATTCCTCGCCGGCAGAATCAAGCAACCGAGGAGCGCAGAGCACCCTCATCCCACGTGAAACGCGGTCAGTCTTGTTCTTGTCAGATATACATGAGCCGAAAAAATCTGCCTATTCGGATCAGAACCTGAGCCGATTACAACCCATATTCGGCTCAGCGGCTACCTCAGCCCCAGCGGGTCAGACCCGCAATACATTTCATCATGCCAAATGTATCGGGGGTCTGACCCCCAGCCAGAGGCATTGGTAAGGTTTCAGGGTAATCGTGCCGCTGAGGTCTTCGATGGGCTGGCCGGAGAGCAGGTCTGTCCATTGGTCTGTGCTGATCAGGTTGATGTCGCTGAGGGCCACTTGTTGCACTTCGGCGCTGATGTTGTGGATGCAGAAGATGGATTGTTCCCGGCGCAGGCTCTGGCGCCAGAAGCCGAACAGTTGCAGGCCCAGGTGCAGGGTGAACTGGGTGGCGTTGGGGTGGAAGGCGGGCTGGGCCCGGCGGATGGCAATCAGACGTTTGAGTTCCCCGTACACCTTGCTGTGATGGCTGAGGGGATCAGCCAGCGTTGCTTCCAGGCTGTCCAGCTGCCACTGGCTACGGTTGATGGAACGAAGCCGGCCGGTATGTTCCACACGGTCGAGGTCGTTGCCGGTGGCCAGCAGGCTGTGAATATAGAAAGCCGGAATACCTTCCAGCGCCAGCATGATGGTGTGGGCACACAGAAAGCGCTGGAGCTGCCAGTGGTCTGCTCCACCCTCGGCAGTACCTTTCAGGGCATCCCACAGGGCAATGTTCAGCTCATAGGGCTGATCCCGGCCATCAGCCGTGCGCCGGTAAGACACCTTGCCCCCGAAAGACTCCAGGGTATTGATCAGCCGCTGCTTCTCGTCTTCGTCCAGCAGCCCGTCGGTGGGGCGCATCCCTATGCCGTCATGGGAGGCGATAAAGTTCAGGTAGGTGGTGCCCATCTGCGCCGGCGGCATGCCCATCAGCCAGGTTTTCAAATGGCGGCAATTACCGGTCACCAGGGTGTTGATCAGCAGTGGCGGCAGTGAAAAGTTATAGATGGCATGGGCTTCGTTGGCGTTGCCGAAGTAGGTCAGGTTCTCCCGATTGGGCACGTTGGTTTCGGTGATCACCACGGCATCTGCGGTGTGATGCTCAATCAGCAGCCGCAGAATCTTGATCAGCTCGTGGGTCTGCTGCAGGTGAATACAGGGCGTACCCGGCTCTTTCCAGAGGAAGGCCACCGCATCCAGCCGGAAAATCTTCACGCCCCGCTCCAGGTAATAACGAATGATACCGGCGAATTCGATCAGCACCTCCGGGTTGGCGAAATTCAGGTCCACCTGGTCTTCGCTGAAGGTACACCACACATAGCGTTCGCCGTCCTCGGTCTGCACCGGGTTCAGCAAGGGCGAGGTGCGGGGCCGAACCACCTGGCTCAAATCGTCTCTGGGATTGCCTTCAACAAAGTAATCCTTGCCCGGCCCCACCCGCTTGCGAAAGTTCTCGAACCAGCGGCTGCGGGCAGACATATGGTTGATCACCAGGTCCGCCATCAGCTTGTAATCCTGGGCGATAGCTTCGATATCATCCCAACTGCCGTGGGATTCGTTCACCGCCAGGTAATCCATCACAGCAAAGCCGTCGTCCGAACTGTAGGGGAAGAACGGCAGAATGTGCACGGCCGTCACCGACTCCCGCAGGCAGTCGTCCAGAAACCGCTTCAGGGTCACCAGCGGTTTTTCATCCGGGCGCTGTACCGTGTCGGCGTAAGTGATCAGCACCACATCCGCCTGGCTCCAGTTGTTCTGGTGCGCGGGCGGCGGCTCGGCCTCCGGGTCCAGGCCCATGGCATCCAGCAACTGATCCGACAGAAACTCGCAATCCAGCGCCGGATAAACTACCTCCAACATGGTCACCAGACGGCTTTCCAGTGACTGGCTCATGGCCGGAACTCCTCGTTGTCCCGCTCCACCGCCTCCAGCAGCTGCTCACGAATATCGGGAATAGCACTGGTCACCCGGTTCCAGCTGGGGATAAACGGCGTATCCATGGGGTTATCCAGAAAGTAAGCCCCGGCGCGCATCACGTTCTGGGCAAACAGTTCCACCGCCTTTTCTTCTTTGTGGCGGTCAAAACTCAGTCCATTGATCATGGCGTCGTTCTGGTAGGTTTCGACAAAATCCAGGGCGATGCGGAAATAGCTCGCCTTAATGGTACGGAATTTCTCGTTGGAGAAGATCTCGCCATTGGTGGCCAGCTTGCGGAACAGCGCCTTGGCGATGTCCATGCTCATCTTGGACAAGCCCCGGCTGGCATCTTCCGGCGACAATTCCTGGTGCTTGTGGTCATACACATCCGCCACATCCACCTGGCACAAGCGGTTGGTGGCGTAGTTGCGCTTCATTTCCGACAACACGCCGATCTCCAGGCCCCAGTCGCTGGGGATGCGCAGGTCATTGATCACATCGGTGCGGAAAGAGAACTCACCCGCCAGCGGGTAGCGGTAGCTGTCCAGATAATCCAGGAAATCGTTAGGCCCGCAGACTTTCTTCAGGGCGCGGATCAGCGGCGTCACCAGCAGCCGGCTGACCCGGCCATTCATCTTGCTGTCCGCTACCCGGGCGTAATAGCCCTTGCAGAACATGTAGTTGAAGCCCGGGTTAGCAACCGGGTAGATCAGCCGCGCGAGCAGGTCCCGGGAATAGGTCAGAATATCGCAATCGTGCAGCGCGACGGATTCGCTCACGCCGGACGCCAGCACATAGCCGAAGCAGTACCACACGTTCCGGCCCTTGCCCATTTCTGTCGGCGCCAGGTTTTGCTCCCGCAGTTTCAGGTCCAGCGCCCGCAGCCTCGGGCCGTCGTTCCACAACACCTTGAACGGTTGCGGCAGGTCCGAAAAGTAACCCAGCGCGTGTCGGTACTGGTCCTCATTGGCGCGATCCAGGCCGATGACCACCTCGTCCAGGTACGGCACCCGGGTGAGCTCCTGCACAATATTCTGCAACGCCGGGCCTTCGAGTTCCGAGTACAGGGATGGCAGCACCAGCGACATCGGCCGGGCTTTGCGAAAGCGCATCAGGTCGGCCTCTATGTCTTCCACCGGGCGGCGCACAAGGTTATGCAGGGTGGTAACAATGCCGTTCTGGTAAAAGTCGCCCATGGCGGCTCTCCTTTACTGGTAACCGTACTCCAGAAGCAGGTTGAGTACGCAGGCGTTCCAGCCCTCGGGGCCGGGTCTCAGGGAGCGCATGGCGTGCCGGGTGGGCGAAAACTGCAGCTGTTCACTGTTCGCCCCGCTTATCACCACCGGAATATCGGCCTCTTCCAGCATGCGCTGGTCGTTCGGGCTGTCGCCCAGGGCGATGGTGATCACCGGCTCATTGCCGAAACACTCCTGGTAACGACTCAGCAAGAACCGGGCCCCCTCCGCCTTATCGAAGGTTCCCATGACATGCCAGAAGCGCCCGCCCTGCACCAGTCGCAAGCCCGCAAGCCCAAGCGCCGAGCGGAATTGCACCAGCTCGGCGTCGGTTCCACCCCACAGCAAAGGCTCGGTAGCCAGGCGCTGTTTTGCCCGGGCTGCCTCACCTTCTTTCAGCCCCGTCAGCTGCGCCAGATCCCGCGCCGACAGATCAGAAAAGCCCCGGAATCGTGCGCCGGTCTCCCGCTGCACCAAAAGTGTGCGCATAAGCTCGTTATGGGGAACACCAAAGTGCACCACCTCGTCGTGCGGATTGTTCAGACATCCCGCCGGAATCACCACCGCCGCCCCGTTCTCGGCAATAAACGGCGCCCGCAGGCCCATCGCCCGCTGCAACACCCGCATCTCCGCCGCTGTCTTGCTGGAATTCAGCACCAGCGGAATCCCGTTAGCCGCCAGCCGCTCCATCGCCGGCAATGCCGCCCGCCAGCTATAGCTGTGGTGGTCCAGCAAAGTGCCATCCAGATCGGTAAAAACCACCAGCTGTGGTTGCATTCGCCACCTCCACTCTGCACTCTGAGGGGGTCAGACCCCCGATACATTTCATGGCACCAAATGTACTGGGGGTCTGACCCCGTTTTAGAGACCGATTCAAAAACCAGGCCAATCCATGACCAACGACACCTTCAAAGTTGAACACCGCTACCTGGACCTGCCGGACAGCTTCTACAGCCGGGTGAAGCCCACGCCGCTTTCGCAGCCAAAGATGGTGTGCTTCAACCACAAGCTTGCGGCGCAGCTGGGGTTTCATGTTCAGGATGAGCAGGACTGGGCGGGGATTGGTGCAGGTGCGGAATTGCTGGAGGGGATGGACCCGGTGGCCATGAAGTACACCGGCCATCAGTTCGGCATGTACAACCCGGAGCTTGGGGATGGCCGGGGGTTATTGCTGTGGGAAACTATAGCGCCGGATGGCACCCGGTGGGACTGGCACCTGAAAGGCGCGGGCACCACGCCTTATTCGCGGTTTGGCGATGGCCGGGCGGTGTTGCGCTCCACCATCCGGGAATACCTGTGTTCGGAAGCCATGCACGGGCTGGGCATTCCAACCACCCGGGCGCTGTTTATGATCAGCGCCAAAGACCCGGTCCGGCGTGAATCCATCGAAACCGCCGCCGCGCTTATGCGCGTCGCCAAAAGCCATATCCGCTTTGGCCACTTCGAATTCGCCGCTTACCATGACGGCCCGGAGGCCGTGGAAACCCTTCTGGAGCACGTGATTTCGCTGCACTTCCCGCACCTGATCGAGCTGCCGGAGCCGCAACGCCTCGCCCGCTGGTTCACCGAAGTCGTGGAACGCACCGCCCGGCTGATTGCAGACTGGCAGGCGGTCGGCTTCTGCCATGGCGTGATGAACAGCGACAACATGTCCATCATCGGCGACACCTTCGACTACGGCCCCTACGCCTTCTTGGACGACTTCGACGCCGGCTTCGTCTGCAACCATTCCGACCACGAAGGCCGCTACGCCTACAACCGCCAGCCGCAGATCGGCTTCACCAACTGCCACTACCTGGCCAACGCCCTGCTGCCGATCATGGAAGAAGACACCGTGCGCGAATGCCTCGGCAGCTACGAAACCGCCTACAATCAGCGCTTCAAGCACAACATGCTGGCCAAGCTCGGGCTGGAAGAAACCGACGACGCAGACATGGCCCTGATCATGGACACCTTCAGCATGCTGCACGAACACCGGGTAGACTACACCCGCTTCTTCCGCGGCATCTCCAACCTGCACCGCCATGGCAACGCCCCGGTACGTGACCTTTTTGCAGACAGAAGCGTGGCAGACGAATGGCTGGAACGCTACGAAGCCCGCCTGAAAAAAGAAACCCGCGCCCACGACGAGCGGGAATACGCCATGCGCCAGGTAAACCCCAAATACATCCTGCGCAACTACCTGGCCCAGCAAGTCATCATGGAAGCCCAGAACGGCAACTACGCCCCCATGAAAGAACTAATCAAAGTGCTGGAAAACCCGTTCGATGAACAACCCGAACACGAACACTACGCCGCCCTACCCCCAGACTGGGGCAAACACCTGAACATCAGCTGCTCATCGTAAGGTGTCAGAGCCACTCACGCAGGGGTCAGACCCGATCGCGTAGGGGTCAGACCCGCTCGCGTCTTTGGGCCTTAGGGCCGCGAGAGGGTCTGACCCCGTTGCCTAAGCCCACTCCCAAATCAACCCTTAACCGGAGCCAACGCATCCAACCTAGCCCCATGCCGCATAATATAAAGCACCAACAAAATAGCCGGCACCCCCATCACCCCGGCAACCAGGAAGAACTGCGCATACCCGAAATCCGCCACCACAATCCCTGAAAACCCGCCAAGAAACTTCCCGGGCAACGTCATCAGCGAACTGAACAACGCATACTGGGTCGCCGTAAACGAAGCACTGGTCATGCTCGACAACCAGGCAATCAGCGCCACGTTAGCAATCCCACCACTCAGGTTATCGGCACTCACCACCAGCGCCAGCAACTTGATATCCGGCGGGTACTGGGCCAGCACCACAAACAGCAGGTTGGTGGCAGCGGTCATAATCGCCCCGGCCAGCAGAATCTGGCGCACGCCGTAGCGCACCACCAGCACCCCGCCAACCATGGAGCCGAGAATGGTCATAAAGAAGCCGAACACCTTGGTCACATCGGCCACCTGGGTTTTGCTGAACCCCATGAAATCCAGGTAGAAAGGATTGGCCATCACCCCCATGGCAATGTCTGAAATCCGGTACACCGCCACCAGCACCAGAATCACAATAGCCAGTTCTTTATAGCGCCGGAAGAAGTCCAAAAAGGGCCCGGCCACGGCGGCGTAGAACCAGCCCGCCAGCTTCGCCAGCCGGGGCGGCAGGTGCCCACGGCGTGCAGCCTCTTCCTGAACTTTCTCAGCAATGTCTTCGGCCGCAGCAAAGTGGTTCACCTCAGGCTCCCGGGCCACCAGCACCGTCAGCACGCCCACACCCACCAGCGCCGCCATCACCTGGTAAGACACCTGCCAGGACCAGAACTCCGCCAGGTACAAAGCCCCGGCACCAGCCACCAGCAAGGCCAGCCGGTACCCGAAAATATAGGTCGCCGCCAGCGCCGCCTGCAGCCGCTCTTCCGCGATTTCAATACGGTAGGCATCAATGGCCACATCCTGCGTGGCCGAGGAAAACGCCACCAACAACCCGCACAGGGCGAGGGTTTCCGGGGCAGAAAGGGGGTCCACCGCCGCCATCAGGTACAGGCCGGTGGCAATGCCCGCCTGGGCCAGCAGAATCCAGCTCCGGCGCTTGCCGAACAGCCGGTTCAGCACCGGCAGCTTCAGCCGGTCCACCACCGGGGCCCAGAACACCTTGATGGAATAGGTAATGCCCAGCCAGCTGAAGAAGCCGATGGTGGCAGTCTGCACCCCCACATCCGCCAGCCGCGCATTGAGGGTGGAAAACACCAGCAAAAACGGCAGCCCCGCTGAAAACCCCAGAAACAGCATGGCAATCACCTGCCAGCGGGTGTAGGTGTACAGGGCGTCTTTCAGCAGGGCAAGGCGGGTGCCGGGTACGATAGTGAAATCTCCGGATCAGTCGCGGAAGTTATTGAATTGCAGCGGGATATCCAGCTCCGCCTCGCGCAGCATGGCAATGGCTTCCTGCAGGTCGTCCCGCTTCTTGCCGGTTACCCGCACCTTGTCACCCTGAATGCTGGCCTGAACCTTCATCTTCTGGTCTTTGATCATCTTCACGATCTTCTTGGCCATATCGGTTTCAATACCCTGCTTCAGGGCAAAGTGCTGCTTCACCAGCTTGCCGGCCTTGCTCTCGCCATCTTCCGCCAGGGCCCGGGCGTCGATATTGCGCTTGGCGAAGGCCATCCGCAGCAGATCAATCAGCTGCTCCAGCTGGAATTCCTGCTCGGCGCTCACGGTAATCCGCTTGTCTTCCAGCTCGATATTCGCGTCTACATTCTTGAAGTCCCAACGGTTGCCCAGATCACGCTTGGCCTGGTCCACCGCGTTGGTTACTTCGTGCATTTCAATTTCGGAAACTATGTCAAAAGAAGGCATGGTCGTCATTCTCCAAAGGCCACCCAGAGTATACTGTGGCGAGATGATTAACAGCGGCTGCGCCGGAACCGCCAAAGCATACCAAGAGCCAAGGCGAACCGCACCCGACAATGGACTGGTAAGAAGTAGATAAACGATGCCAAACCTGGACCTTCCCATCCTCGTAGTAGACGACGCCAAATTCAGCAGTATGGTGGTTGGCAGAACCTTGCGAAATGCCGGTTACCGCGACATACGCATCGCCAACAACGCCCCGGCGGCCCTGAAATTGATGGAAGAACGCCCGGTGAGCGTGCTGATTGCAGACTGGCTGATGCCAGAGATGGACGGCCTGGAACTCACAGACCAGGTGCGCCAGCTGGATGAGCAAACCAACCACTACACCTACGTGATCCTGCTGACCGCACGGGAAAGCGTGGAAGCCCTCTCAGAAGCCTTCGACCGAGGCGTGGATGACTTCATCTACAAGTCCGACATGACCAAGCAGCTGATTCCCCGCATCTTCGCTGCAGACCGCATGGCAGACCGCCAGAACACCCTGCTGCGGGCCAACGCCTTACTGGTGGAGAACAACCGGGAGCTGGAATCCAGCAACATCATCGACATGGAAACCGGCCTGTGCAACGCCAAGTACGCCCGCCAGCGCCTGCAGAAAATCCTGCGCCATGCCGAATCCCGTGGCGGCGCCAGTGCCTACGTCATGTGCGGCATCCGTAACTGGCAAGACCTGAAACGCAAACACCCGCCCAGCGTCATGAGCGAACTGGCCATCGGCATCGCCCGCCGCCTGAACAGCCTGATCCGCCCAATCGACGCCTTGTGCCGCATTGGTGACAACCAGTTCGTGATCGTGTCTTACTTCCCCAACAGCGACCACTGCACACCCACCGCCTTCCGGCGCATCTTCGACGGCATCAACCACAAAGCACTGAAAACCACCGCCGGCTACATTTCCGTAGAAGCCGGCATGGCCCTGTGCCGCGCCAGCGCTGAAGAAGGCACGCCGTCTGTACAGGATATGGAAAAAGCCTCGATACAAGGCCTTATAGACGCCTACGAAACCCGTCGCTTTGTGGAAATCACACCGGAAATTCGGGAAGGCGTATAAGAACTACACACCGTAACACTGCGACACAGATCACAAACAGACAGAGAGAACGGAAGGCCTTAATCTGACAGCGTGGAATGAAGCAGTATCCACCCATGGCGGAGGAGCCGTGCAGTACCTCCGCCGCCGTATGGGTACTCTCCCACAGGATCAACGAATTTTTCAGGCACTTTCGTTCTTTCCGAATAATTTTAAGCCAGCTCATATGAGCTGGCTTTTTTATTACTTAGAGCTTACGCCCCTTACCAGCAGCAATCCGCAGCCGCAGCGCATTCAGCTTGATAAAGCCTTCGGCATCCTTCTGATCGTATGCACCCTGGTCTTCTTCAAAGGTGGCAATCTTCTCATCGAACAGAGAGTCTTCAGACTTCCGGCCAACAACGTCTACGTTACCCTTGTACAGCTTCAGGCGAACGGTACCGTTCACGTATTCCTGAGTCTGGTCGATCAGCGCCTGCAGGGCTTCACGCTCCGGGGACCACCAGTAGCCGTTGTAGATCACCTCGGCATAGCGCGGCATCAGGCTGTCTTTCAGGTGCGCCACTTCGCGGTCCAGGGTGATGGACTCGATGGCGCGGTGAGCGCGCAGCATGATGGTGCCGCCCGGTGTTTCATAGCAGCCGCGGGACTTCATGCCCACGTAGCGGTTCTCAACGATGTCCAGGCGACCGATACCGTTCTCGCCGGCCAGCTTGTTCAGGGTTTCCAGAACCACGTGCGGCTTCATTTCCTGACCATCAACGGCAACAATGTCGCCCTTCCTGTAGGTCAGCTCAACGTAAGTCGGCTTCTCGGGAGCGGCCTCCGGAGACACACTCCAGCGCCACATCTCTTCCTCGGCTTCGGACCAGGGATCTTCCAGGTTCATGCCTTCGTAGGAAATGTGCAGCAGGTTGGCGTCCATGGAGTACGGGCTCTTGCCCTTCTTCATTTCCACCGGAATGTTGCGCTCTTCGCAGTACTTCAGCAGCTTCTCGCGGGAGTTCAGATCCCACTCACGCCAGGGAGCAATCACCTTCACACCCGGCTTCAGCGCGTAGGCGCCCAGCTCGAAACGCACCTGGTCGTTACCCTTACCGGTCGCGCCGTGAGAAATGGCATCGGCGCCGGTTTCATTGGCAATGTCGATCAGACGCTTGGCAATCAGCGGGCGGGCAATGGAGGTACCCAGCAGGTACTCGCCCTCATAGATGGTATTGGCGCGGAACATCGGGAACACGTAATCGCGCACAAACTCTTCGCGCAGGTCCTCGATGTAGATTTCCTTAACGCTCAGCGCTTCCGCCTTGGCACGCGCCGGCTCAACTTCCTCGCCCTGGCCGATGTCGGCGGTGAAGGTCACCACCTCGCAGCCGTAGGTGTCTTGCAACCACCGAACAATAACGGAAGTATCCAGGCCACCGGAATAGGCCAGCACCACCTTTTTAATATCAGACATGCTTTGCTCCAGACTGAACAGAATGGATGTATTGAATAGAAGCGCCATATTGTACGGGATGGCCGGGGGAATGGCTATTCGACGGAAGGCTGCGATAAAAGAAAATGATTTGCCACGAAAACCACGAAAAAACACGAAAGTTAAAGACTAAAACAACTGATTTTTTTTGCCACGGACACTCACGGACGCTCACGGACGAAAACCCCAAAAAGCTTATTCTTTGTCCGTGAGCGTCCGTGAGTGTCCGTGGCCCAAAAGCCTTTAATCCTTTCGTGTTTTTTCGTGGTTTTCGTGGCAAAAAAGTCTTTTATTCTTTTTTTCCGTGTCCTTCCGCGGATTCCGTGGCCAAGAAAGTCCTTACATATACGGAATAATAGACTCGCCATAAAGGTGCAGATCTTCCAGAATCTGCCGGTTCCGCTCGGAAAGCTCCGGATCTGCCGCCAGTTTCTGCAGCTCCAGCCCATAAGCCTCCAGCGAGCGCCAGCCTTTGCCCGGGCTCATCAGCCGCTGGCTGCGGAACTGCTCCCAGCGTTCCATTTCCTCACCATCCAGGGTGGCCGGGTAGTTGCGGGCGCGGTAGCGGAAGAGCATTTCCGGCAGGCGTTCGTCTTCGAAGCGGACTTCGTGCTCGCCCAGCGTTTCCACCGGTTCAGAGATCAGCCAGTTCAGCTTCTCCCGGTCGGTGTTGCTGATGAAGCCGCCGGCGTAGAGCTGCTCGTCCGGGTCAGTCAGGTCGCTGCCGCCGAACTGGTGGTCGAAGGCCTGGGCAATGCGGGCGGGCAGGTCCGGGGCGTTGCGGAGTTTAGCAAGGTTGGCGCGCAGCACGTCGCCGTCCAGCTCCAGCTCCGCCAGCCGTTCCTTGGATAAGGTAGACAGCATATTGGCCGGCGCCAGCACCGGGCATTTATTGACCTGCACACCCTTGAGCGGGAACCGGCTAACGCCCTCCCCAAGCTCCGCCTGGGAAGTAAACACCTGCTCACGGATCTGCTCCGGGCTGGCGTTGATCAGCTCGCTCGGGTCTTCGCGCAAGTCGTAGACAATCACCTGGTTTTTGTTGGTGGGATGATCCGCCACCGGCGCCACCAGCGCACAGCAACCACGATTGGCCGGATACTTGGCAGAAATATGGAACACCGGTTTCAGGGTTGCCGTATCCAGCATCTGGCGGGCGGAATGCTTATCTTTATGCTTGAGTACAAAGTCGAAAAGCTTGGGCTGCTTTTCCTTGATCAGCTTGGCCACGGCAATCGTCGCCAACACATCAGACATCGCATCGTGAGCCGCCTCGTGGGCAATGCCGTTGGCCACCGTCAGCTCTTCCAGCCGGAAGCTGGGGCTGCCGTCTTCCTTCCTCGGCCAGTTGATGCCATCCGGGCGCAGAGCGTAAGTCAACCGCACCATGTCGATGATGTCCCAGCGAGAATTGCCGTTCTGCCATTCCCGGCCGTATGGATCACGCAAGTTGCGGTACAGGGTGTGGCGGGTAACCTCGTCATCAAAGCGCAGGCTGTTATAGCCCACTGCACAGGTGCCAGGCTGGCTGAACGCCTCGTTGATCTGGGCAATAAACTCCGCTTCCGGATAGCCGTCTTGCAGCGCCTTTTGCGGGGTGATGCCGGTAATCAGGCAGGCCTGGGGGGAAGGCAGGTAGTCATCCGCTGGCTTGCAGTAAATCACCAGCGGGTCTTCGATGATGTTCAGATCCGCATCCGTGCGCACACCGGCAAACTGGGAGGGGCGGTCGTGCACCGGGTCTACGCCGAAGGTTTCGTAGTCGTGCCAGTAGAAAGAGCGGATCAAAGGAAGACTCCTGCGAATCAATGAATCAGATGAGGCAGGAGTGTAGCAAAATCACGCAGCAGTTTGCCGGGCATTACCAGACAACATAGCCTCAATACTCAGATGGTAATCCAGCGCTTGCCACTCAATGCCTGTGCCATCGCAAATAAACCGGTACTGGCGAATTTCTGAGATAGACGCCTTCTCTAACTCCGGATACCAATGCACAGGCGTGGAAATTACCCGACCGTCCTCAAGCTCGACGTGCAGGTGGCGATCATCAATGTGAACGGATTTACCTTTGAAACCAGGCATTCCATTTCTCCAGAAACTCAGACTGATGGCTCTCTACAATCGAAAGACACTCTTTCAATTCCTGATTCTTCAGCGTGCTGTATTTGACGGCCAAAGAAACCACTTCAATCTTAGCCCATCGCTCGCCTTTAAGCACATGCACGTGGGCAGGAGGATGATCATTGGCGTAAAAGAAAAATTTGAATCCATTCAGAAGAAGTAATGTCGGCATCCTGGCCACTTGCTTGAAACTGTCAGAACAGGTTGTTGCGCATATCGACCTGATGGGTGCGGAGGCGATCCACGCCTTCACCAGCCAGCTTGCTCATATCAACCGTCATGTTAACCGGCAAGTTGATGAATGCGCCTTTTCCAGCATTGATGGTATTCGCACCATCCAGGCTCTGCCAATCCATATCGTCACGCTGGAAACCAATGAAAAAGGCGTCTGTGAACGCACTGTTGCCCTCGACGCCGGTGTCTTCTCCAACGATGACTGAGCGGAGATTGGTTAGAGGCGCGCAGAGAGTGGGCGCAGCACAGTCACCCCCCTCTGAAACCTTCAAGCCAACATAGGTCGCCCGGCGACTGGTCTCTTCCAGCCCAGCTCCTGCATATAAAGCCCCATCGTAGAGGTTTCCGTCATCACCCCGTATTTTCAGCCCCGGAAGAGCCCCACTAAAACTCTCAGTATAAGAAGAAACCGACCCACGAGCCTCCGCAAACCCCATCCGGAACCCCTTCAGCCCGGCAGAATCCTCAGCAAGTTCAATGTAGGGCTTACGGGCTTCAAAAGGAATGGCCTCGCCTTCGTTATAGGTAACGCCATTAAAGGTTTCGCCGTCGTTGCGGGCGATATGGCCAAGCGCGAGGTGTTGTGCGGAGAAGTCAGTGCCGCCATCAATCTGGCCGACCTGAATGTCATCAATATTAACGCGGGTTTCAACATCAATGCCCAGCGTCATTCGGGTGTAATCCACCCCATTGCCGGGAATATTTTCGATGTTCATAAAGGCCTGCCCGGTAACCTCCCCCATTCTGTTGTCAGAAATGGGTTCAAGCTCCGCCTGAGCAACGGGCGAAATACCCAGCAGGAGCGTGGCAAGGGCAGCGCATCCATACGCTAACTTTGTCATAGTTCGTGTCTCTGAATTGTTTTAGTGAGCCGATTTCAACGCCCAGCTCAATGTCGCCCGTTTATTATGTTTTTATGGCGAACCTCAATCCTCACTATACTCAGACAAAGCAAATCAAAGAGTGAACAGCATCACATCCACTCATTACCCGAAGGTTAACTTACACCTTCCATGATGCCGTTCACACTCAGGCTAAAATCAGGCTTCCTGCCAGCTCTGAACCGCTTCCTTACCGTACTTGTCACGCCACTCGTTCAGAGTCTTGTGGTTGCCGCCACGGGTTTTAACCACTTCACCGGTGTGCGGGTTCTTGTAGGTTTTCAGGGGGCGCTTGGCACGGGTGCCTGCAGGCGCTTCAACCTTGCCGCCAGCAATGGTGGGATCAATCGCAGCCAGAATCTGAAGCACGTCTTTCGGAGACTTGTCGAACTGCTTCATCAAATCACGAACCTTGTTTTCAAACTCCAGCTCGGATTTCAAAGCCTGATCTTTTTCCAGCTTCTCCAGCTCTGCAGCCAGCTTTTCCATCAGCTGCTTCTTCTGGTAATAATCGTTAATTTTTGCCATGAAATTAAAACCTATTATCTGTGGGGTTTTAAACAAAGATCATAAAGACCATGTGTCGGGCGGAATAATAATAAACAACCGGGGATATGGCAAAGTTATTTGTTTAAAGACTCTTCATGATCTCTTGCGCACTTGCCTGATAAGTATTAACCATTACACCGCCAAAGAAAGAGACAACCACCGCAAATCCCGAACCCGATATTCAGGAGAAAGATACGCCCTCATGGTTTTGGTCAGTTTTTCATAACTGCCAGAATACTTGTCTGCAGGCAAAAGGCCCTGCAACACACAGGCATCTTCAAAACCCAGCCAATTGCCCGAATCATCGCGGTCAAAGCGGGTCATAACAAACAAACGCCCGTTATCCGACAAATAAAAATCCGGAACCGGTAAACCGCAGGCTTTGGCCACTGTCATGCAGAAATATTCATTAGCCGCCAACTGGGGATAATCATCGCCCCAGGTCTTTACAATATAACCGCGGGTTCGAAGTGTGGTTTTCTCGCTGATCGTGCCGGGCACAAGCACCTTTGGCTGCACGCCGGACACTCCGGATCGAAGGGCATACTTATCCAGAAGCTCCTCAAATAGCCCGGCATTATCCGCACTCAAGAGCGACGACAAAGACTCCCCATCGGCGAATTCACTACCCGCTTCCGCGCCAGGGTCAGAAACCACCACGCGCCCAACCTGGTGCCGCCCCAAGGCGGCCAGAACGGTCAGATCACCCGAGCCATAAAGCTTGGCCACATGCTTGCGAATGATATCGCCCAGATAACCTTCCGGCAGATTCTGGGCAAACACCGGATGCAAGCCATCGTAGGAATACACCTGCCCCGCCACCGGCATGGTCACAGACACCGCCGAGCTCTCCGGCACTTCCGCCCCATACATAAAAACAGCAGGCTCCGGCCGGCCCGGCGCCACCAGATCGCCTACAACCTCTCCGGAAACCTCCACAACAGCCCGATGCAAGCTACTCATACGTCGCCCTGCCCTCTATCCCGCTTCAGATCATTCAGCGTAGGCAACGCACCGGCAGGCCTTACCGCAAACTCCAGCCCCAGCACCGCCAGGATACGCTCCAGTTTCGCATAGCCCAGCTCCGGCAACCGCTGATTCTCCAGCCGGGATAAGGTAGTACGATCAACCCCCGCCAGCTCCGCCAGGGACTGCATCGAAAGACCGGCGCGCTTGCGCTCGGTTCGGATGAGAACGGACAACTCTGCAAGGTCCACGTGAATATAATCCTCAAATGATACCCTATAACCTCAGTGTAGCGTATATTCACAATAATAAAAAACGGGGTCAGACCCGCGATACATTTGGCATGACGAAATGTACCGGGGGTCTGACCCCGAATTTGATAATCAGGCGAACTTCAGCCTGTCCGCCAGTGCATGAAAATAGTCTCTCGACCAGATATCCAAATCTCTTGGTTCCGGAATAAATCGCTCCACATCCATTTTTGCAGATCGAACATCAAGAGAATCGATACGTTGATGCAATAAATTCCGGAAATCCCGCTCATCAAGACAGGGGCTTGCAATATCGCCACTCTGGAGTCCACGCTTAACAAAATGTGCAAGCCCCAAGCCAGCTCCCTGGCGAACGTACCACTCAAAGTCATACCAATCTCGCCCCTTCACCCGGTTATTCCACTTCCGGAATAAAAGAGCATGCATCTTGCCCGCAAACAAATCTTGAAAGACAAAACTGTAGGATCGGAATAAAGTTGGTAACAAAATGCCTTCCCGAGCTCAATTTTACAGTAATTAATCAACCATAAAGATAAATAAAGTTGGTAACTTTCGAAGGACCCAGAGCAAAACCCCTCGAAAATCATGGTAATAAAGTTGGTAACTTATCATTGGCAAGCTCCCAGTAAACGATCTGAGCTTCCCCCAATGAGGCCCTAAAAGGGTACAAACTGTCGCAAAGCGGAACCGGCTAACCTTGGAGAATCAGCTGAAAAGCCAGTCGGCGTAACGCTATGTGGTTAAGCTCTTATTCATGAAGCCATGGCGCATAACTCAGGCCAACCAACACACCCTCAGGGCTCATAAACCTTGCGACTGTTTGCCCCCAGGGTTCAGTCCGGGTTTCATGAACGAATTCCTGACCCCTTTCCTTCATTTCTTTCAATGCCGCGTCCACTGCAGCCGCGTCCGCCAACTCAAATTCAATTGTAGCTGTCGGCTCGGGAACATGGTCAGGCCATTCCTCCTGCCCAAAACAAGACTGGGCCGCCATAGAGAGGGGTCATACCCCGAAATGATGCGCTCCGGGGAACGTATCCATGAAACGATAATCGTCCATCTTTTCTAGCGGCAAGCCTCGCGCACCCTCATACAAAGACGCACTCGCCGCAGAATCTTTAGTAATTGACGCAAACCCCGCAATACACTTAATTTCCATTCATTCCCCCGCCACTGATGGAGCTGGCTCATATCTGCATTAGTATGATTTGACTCGTTAGCCGCGTATCACTGTGAGCCCATTAGCCCTTGTTCAAATGCTGCCTGATTTTCCTGGGCAATTTCATTTTTTTGTCGAGCCATCGCAACACAAATCGGGATCCATTTGGCGCATGTGGACCGGTGAGAATGTCCAGGGTTGTGAAAGAGCCAGATATGCGCAGATTGAAATCTTTATTGGGAACTTCCGCAAGATCCACGTGCACAGGAGCAAACCATGGGTTGTACAAGTTGAATCCCTCGACAAGATCCTGATCAAACTTTCTGAGAGTTTCTTCTATCGGGGGCACGCCGATCCGCTGCCGCAAGCCAAAAACAAAGCTATCAAGCGAAAACAAATAGCCTGAGTTGAAGTTAACTCCAAACGAGTTATAGCGGTTGTCGGGACTTCCCTGCATTTCAATGCCATTGATAAATTCAGCTACAGATAACCCTTCAATGGACTCAGAGACGTTTTGGTGAATCTTAATTGCTGAATGGAAACTCGTGTCAACGGTTAAGAGCTCAGCATCTACCGAGCACGCTTCAGCGTATAAATCGGCAATCGGATGACCTCTGAAGCGATTAACCGAAGCACCCCTCATTAAAAGAAAAGCCTTGAGGTATTTTTCAAGCGCTTGACACGCAGCCCAAAAAAAAGCGCGATGCAGTCCTTTTTTTGCCAGTAACCGAGCAGTCACATAGTCTTCATCTGCAGGTTTAACAAAAGAATCGCTGATTACTTGTACAATGTATCGTTCGATATTGGCTTGCTCATAGTCAGGTAGTTTGTCGACGTGCTCAAGCTCATCTCCACACTTGAAACTGTATACTAATGGGCACGAAAGTAAGCGAACATCATTTATAATGTAGCGGTCGTTCGCCAAGCTTATCGGATATCTACACACATGCGCCACGATGACGGTCGTAAACTTGATCACAAAACATTAGAAGCCATTCGCGTTCGTGCCGTTCAACGAGTCATGGATGGCGAGAGCCCGGAAGTCGTCATCAAAGCGCTTGGCATGAGCCGCGCACGAATTTACGAATGGCTGGCTGCTTATCGCGAGGGTGGCTTTGACGCACTCAAGGCCAAGCAAATTTCTGGTCGCCCCAAAAAACTGAGTGGCGCTCAGATCCGGGAGCTGTATACCTGGATAACGACGTTTACGCCGGACCAGCTGAAGTTTGATTTTGCCCTGTGGACCCGGGGTCGTGTGCGAGAGCTTATCCGGCAAAAGTTCAACGTCCGGTTAAGCGATGTCTCGGTGGGTCGTCTGCTTCGAAACCTGGGGCTGACGCCTCAGAAACCCCTGCATCGGGCCTACCAGCAAAAGCCAGAGGCCGTGAAGCAGTGGAAAGAAGAGACCTACCCGGAAATCCGCAAGGAAGCCAAAAAAGTCGGTGCCACCATCTACTTCGGTGATGAAGCCAGTATCCGGTCTGATTATCACAGTGGCACGACCTGGGCGCCCAAGGGTGACACTCCGATCATCCGCAATACGGGCAGTCGCTTCAGCATCAATCTGATCTCGGCCATCTCACCTCGCGGTGAGCTTCGCTTCAAAACGATTCAGGGCACCATGAACACTGATGCGTTTCTCGGTTTCCTCAAGGCTCTGGTGCAAGACGCTGACAAGCCGGTTTTCCTGATCCTCGATAATCACCCGGTTCACCATGCTCGTCGCGTTCGCGAGTATGTCGAGAGTCTTGACGGCAAACTCAAGCTGTTCTTCCTGCCACCGTACTCACCGGAGCTGAATCCTGATGAGTCTGTTTGGGGCTACATCAAGTACCACCACGTCGGTAAAAAGATCATTAATAGCAAAGAACAACTTCGGAGTATTGTTTACCGGCAGCTCCGCCGTTTGCAGAAATTGCCACGGCTATTGAAATCATTTTTTGGTCATCCGGACTTGGCTTATATCTTCGGATGATGTTCGCTTACTTTATTTCGTATTAGTATGTAGCTCAATCTTCTTTCGCTCATTCAGCTTCTAACCTCGAACAGGCGCAAAAAGTGTTCCGGCGAGCGCGACGCAGCAAAATGGAGACGAAGGCGACCAAGTGCCGCGCTTGGTTAACTGGCGTGCTGGCTGTTGGCACGTCGCTTCCGTTCCTGCTCAGTCATTTGTCCTAAACGCTCCTCCAGGGAATCAAGTCCAAGTTGCGCACGGCGCTCATTAACCGAGGCGGGATCCTTGATGGGAAACGGTGTTGGCCACCCGTTTTCATCAACATCAAACTGGGTGCCGTAATATTGTGGCTCGCCGGCTAACGTCCGCACCCGATCCTGAAGAAACGCCAACTGCCAACCCTCGGCGTCGTCTTTCGCAACGGCTTCCTCCAGCAAGTGAACGCATTCCGCCATGAACCCGGCCTCGGACACCGAATGCTGAGCCACCAGCCAGGCGGCTTTGGAGGCTTCCTCTCCGACCAAGGAAATACCAGGCCAGCAGTGAGCCCTGATGATTTCCTTCAGGCGGGAGGCGTTGCGCTGGTGCAGTGCTTTCAGTCGGGGATGGTAGGAATCCGACGGTAACTCGCCGGAATCGAAGAGTCGCTGTAACAATCGCTGGTCTTCTAACAGCATCATGACCAGCTCATCCGCAAGACTCTGATTCATGGGCTCCCTCCCAGTTGATGCCACAAATAAGCGCCGCCCCGGCAGGGGCATCCGGTGGCAGGCCTTCATGCCGGAAACTCGATTGATTTGTTAAATGTCGTCTTGCCACTCTCTATGCTTACAGGCCCTATCGTACTCAAGCCATGGCACGTCGTGCGACACCCAAATATGAGCCTCTGGTTTTAAACCGGGATCATAGTCCAGAGTAGCTACCCGAACAATGACGTGGGGTTGCGCAGGCCTTTCAGCCACCAAATGGGAACCACAGCGTTTGCAAAAATGGCGCAATTTTCCAGGGGATGATTCGAACGTAGAAATAGAACGCTTACCTCTGAGCCAACGGAAATTCTCGCGCTTTACTCCCGCAGTGGAGGCGAACGGTGCAGCATGGGCTTTACGACAAGTCTGACAATGGCAATGCACGATTGGCATATCCACTGAGTCGATTTCGTAACTTATCTCGCCACACAAACAGCTTCCCTTCAACCCCATGAGAGATCTCACTCTGTAAATTTAAAACTTAGATTTGGAACGTGCCGAAGTGACCCGTAGGGTCGTCCGACAACAGCCAATGGTTATGCCGATTTTGCCACCAACATCTCAGTAGCGCCCTTTTGAAAACGATAGCTAACAGGCTGCAACGAGACAGCGATTCCGTCAGCGGATAGTCCCGCCATGACCGAATCAAGGTGCTTTGAGGTTTTTCCGTCCAGCGAGACAACTGGAAAGACGCGAACCTCAGAGGCAACTCTGCATAACTCCCGCATTGATGCCAGATGGGCCGCCCGATCTAAATGATCACTGTAAAGGAAAAGAAAGTGAGAACAGAGTGCCAGATCAAACTTGGAGTCAGAGAATGGCAGCATAGGCAATGACGCCGACACATACCGTCCTTGTTGGTAACCAGCATCAAAATCGGACAGGAACCGCGACATAGCTTCCATCCGAACCTCGCCAAGATGCTCAACGCTATTGAATGAGTCCCAAACATAACTGTCTGCGGCCTGCTGCATCTTGGCCATGATTTCCGGGTACACCTCGCCAATTCGGTGACGCACTTCAGCAACCTTGAATTGATATACCGGATCACATGAGATGACTTGGCATCCTACCTCTGTCGCCTCAGCATTGAAGCTGGCCGGGCCATCGCCGCAACCCAGAATTTTCTTGTTCAGGTCATCATTCGATAGCTCAAACATCGCCTGATATTCCTTTAGCGATCGCCCCCACGGAACTACATTAGCTAAATCCAACATCAGCTCTCCTTAGTCTGTTTGACGAAGCACGGTGGTGACGAAGGAGCCGCGTAAAGCGGCATCTGGCAGCCTGATCGGTCATTGCCATACTGTAAAACTTAGAAAGCCGCTCCGCTCAGTAACTTCATTATACTGCAAATGGTTTTGTGGTATGACGGCAGGTGAAGTGCGCGACCTCGAACAGTAGCTCCATGTGTAATAATGTCGTCAACGGAATGCGAATCAAATGGTCATCACCGTCACTCAGTTCGTTTAACATTAAAGCATCTCAAGATGGAGGTTCTATGCCAATGATGCCAAGAATTTTATTGCCGCTTTTTCTAACCGGCCTTTCTGTACTTCCCGCCTTCACGCTGGCCGAAAATGCCACTCCTGAGGCCTACATTGGCAGCAAGCATTTGGTCTTGGAAATCCGGCACTGCGAATGCGAAGCCGTCAAGCCGAATGGTCATCCGTCCGTATTGCTGTCAGATTTTTTGCAGGAGTCGAGTGTTGTGAAAACGGCTGTGTTTACTGAAGATAACGGCTTCGTCGCGTCCGATTACGTCACCATGGGGTATGAATTCAGCCCAATCAAAGACTCATCCGACACGTTCTCGTTCAACTATACGGGTACACATACGACAAGCAGCGGACAAAGCTCGGGAAGTGGGGAGTTATTGCTGGAAAAAGGACAGTGGGTCCATTTGTTTGGCTCGCACCACGAAAGTACATCAGGAGCACGCCACGCCAATGTTGCAGTAAGACTGGTAGAATTCGACGGTTCCTGAGGGCCAATTTTGAAAATTCCAATCATAGGTACACACGGTGTATGTGTTTCAAACGAAAAGACTAATCGTAACGCAGCTATCCCATCAAGATATTCCCGCGCTCACTGAGATACTGAGTGACCCTGAGGTCATGAGGTATTCCGTTCGAGGGGTTTGTGATGAAGAAGCTACCCGCAAATTTATAGGTTGGTGCCAGGAATGTTACGCATCCCATGGTATGGGTCCATGGGCATTAACTGAGAAGAGGTCGGGAAAACTTGTTGGTTTCTGTGGTATTGGGCCGGAGCTAGTCGGAGGGGTTGAGGAGATCAACCTCGGTTATCGATTAGCGAGGCGATACTGGAATCAAGGGCTTGCAACCGAAGCTGTTAAAGGCGTGCTGCGGTATGCCTTCGATCAAAAACAGTGTGAGTCAGTAGTGGTCATTATAGAGCCAGACCATGCGGCCTCAGTTCGAGTAACTGAGAAGGCTGGATTCTCCTGCTACACCATGCAAGAGTTTCATAAGAAGAGGGTGCGGCTGTATCGGATGACAAATGAAGACTGGCGCCTTCGTCTCCACGATGAATTAGCTGTAGTCAGGAATCAACGACCCAATCCCGGTAGAGCTCAGGGGTAATTTCTTCAATCAACACAGGCTCTACAGGAACTCGCGAAACCCACTGGAGAGCATCTATTTGCTCAAAGGTTTCAGATCGCAACGTATAGATATACCCCTTCTCATGCCAACTTACTTCAGTATCCCTCAGCACTATCCGGGGTGGGCGTTGCGAGGTGTCGACCGAGAAAACTGCACGAGGGCTCAGGGGGTAATATGTGATTGCAAACGGAACAGCTAAATCCCGCTCTGAGACAGCATAAATACCGTATTCGTTGTCAGCCTCACCATGCCCAATGCCCTGGGCTGGCTCTAGCCGGACGGTTTTTTGTCGACTACCGTGATAGAGGTACTCAGGCTTGCCCAGGTTCGGCTCATTCCCTTTGTTTCGCACTTGTTCACACACAACCCCTTGGCCCTCCCGACAATCTAAGTTGGTTGCTTCTTAATCCCAAAGCAATGCTCCTCTGCGGGAAATTCGCCGGCTCTGACCTCTCTTTCATACAGCGCAAACACATCCTTGATTTGGGCGCTCAGATCGACGTACTTTTTGGCAAATTTCGGCGTGTAGTCAGAGAACAAGCCTAGGATATCCTCCGTTACCAGCACTTGGCCATCACACTCGGGAGATGCGCCAATACCAATGGCAGGAATGGTTAAAGATTGCGTAACACGCCGCGCGGCGGCTTCAAATACCCCTTCAATTAAGACTGAGAACGCGCCAACAGACTCAAAAGCCTGTGCTTCTTCAACCAACCGTTTGGCTGCAGCCTCATCTCTGCCCTGGGCCTTAAATCCGCCCATAGTGTTTGCATGCTGAGGACGCAAGCCAATATGTGGCATTACCGGTATACCACGACTGACCAGGAACTCCACCGTTTCAACAAGCTCTAACCCACCTTCAACCTTGATGCCCTGAGCACCAGTTTCTGTCAGTAAGCGCGCCGCGTTTCGGAAAGCCAGCTCCTTGCTTTCTTGATACGAGCCATAGGGCATATCGATAACGACGCAGGCTTTCTGGCTGCCACGCACCACTGCTGCACCATGGTTAATCATCATATCCAGAGTAACGGGCAGCGTAGAATCGTATCCGTAAGCCACCATCCCTGTGGAATCCCCGACGATGATCAGATCGACAAAAGGGTCCATGAGTTCTGCCATGGGCTTCGTGTATGCTGTAAGGGAAACAATGCTACCTCGTCCTTTCATGGCCTGAATCTTAGAGGTTGTTATCTTCTGGCTGGAAGTATGAGTACTCATATTCACTCCTATCCTTGATCAGTTAAATCACAACGAAATTGAGAAACCGCACCACACCAAACACCACAACGCCCGAGACAACCGGCCACCCCAGGGACTTTGTTTTCCACCAGACTAGCAGGGTTACGCATCCCCCAACAGCCGTTGCAACCCAGGCATTCAGGGTGCCGGCTGCGGGAACCAACGAAGCCCCCAGCATGGCCGCAATCATCACCGGGCCGAGCACCCCGAGCCACCTGGGCATGGCCGCTGTACCGCCCTGACTGTCTTCCCGAGCCAGACGCCTCTGCATCCACACCAGTGGTAACAAACGCATTAACAATGTACCCGCTGCGGCAACCATCACCGCAACCCACAGCTCACCAGCCATGCGTTAAACCTCCGCCCGTGTATTGGATTGCATCACAAAGAACACCGCCGCGCCCAGAAGCGCCGCAACCGGTATCGCCATATTGGGCAGGCCATTAGCCGCGAACAACAACGCCACGACAATGGCACACCCGAGCGCTGCAGCCCATAACCAGGAAGTGAATCTCGGGGCCAATAGAACCACAAACAGGGCCGGTAGCGCGAAGGGCATAACGTCATTCAGTAATGGCCAGCGCCCGGTCAGCTCCTGCCCCACAAAAGCTCCTAGGGCCGTGCCCCCTACCCAACTGAACCAGGCCAGCAACATGGCGCCAGTGAACCACCCCAGGCGTTCCGAGGGTGGCAACGCCGGCAGGCGGGTGTGCGCCAGAGCGAAGACCTGATCCGTCAGCCCGTGCATCAACCAGAACCACCACCGGTTCCCGTTGAGCCAGGTGGCCAGGTTCGGGGCATAAACCAGATGCCGGGCATTGATCAGCAGCGTCATCACAACCACAAGCCACAAGGGGGCTCCCGACGCCACCATGCCAACAAACAGGAACTGGGAGGCACCCGCATAGATAACCAGGGAGATGATGATGGCTTCCCAGCTGCTGAAACCGGCCTGATTGGCGATCAGGCCAAACGAAATCGCCACCGGAATGTAGCCACCGAGCAGCGGAGTCGCATCCCGTACCCCACTCACCCACGCGCGCCCGCCCGCACTGATTGCCTGGTCGCTCATGATTCCTCACCTTCTTTCTGATACACGATGGTGACCAGTAACGTGGCCCAGGAGTCCCGGGTGCGATAAAGGTGAGGTTGCTCCGCATCGAAGGTGTGACTCTGCCCAGCCCGCAAATGCTGGCTGTGGCCAGTGACACCGACTTCCAGCTGACCACTGACAACGGTAACGGATTCCTCTGCTCCCGGCGTATGGCCCTCCGCCATGCGTGTGGTATTGGGAGCGCACGACATCCAGTAAGCGTCTACCCGGGGATTGTCTTCCCCCTGATCCACAAGCCGGACCTGCACACCTTCCTCACCAACCGGCACACGGATCGGGGCAACGAGGTTGCCGAAGGGGACATTAAGCTGAACCGCCAGTCGCCAGATGGTATCCAGGGTCGGATTCCCATTTCCCTGTTCCAGGCGGGAAAGATTCGACTTGGCAACACCTGCAGCGGCGGCCAGCCCCGAGAGCGACCATCCGCGAGCTACCCGAAGAGACTGAAGGTGTCGCCCCAGGGTTTCGAGAGAATGCTGATCCATGTAAACCACTTCCAATGTTCCATTTATAGAACGTTCTACAAAAGGAACAAGGAAATGTCAATTATGAGGTGCTAATAGCGGCAGCATCCTAGTGCTACTAAGGCTCTCGTTCGCATCCGGCTAACAGCAAGGAGGTGCCGCCTGACGCGCCGTCACTGCAATTAACCAGCGGGCATTCACCAAGGCATTGTCTACGTATTTATCAGTGCCAAATGGAAGATTTAATGAGATGCGTATCCGGGGCGCCTCGTCCAGCAACACCAGGTGATGCTCCACGTTCTAGATGGTGACATGCTTCGTACTCTCTAACCCTATTTCTACCATCCCCACAGTGTTGCCAATCAGCATCACCGAGATACTAACTTCTTCACGGGTTCGAACCACGGAACAACTGCATGCTCCCAGCTTCCTGATCTCTTTTCTATGTCCTATACGTTTCAAACCGACCTTTTTGCCAGCAATGCCCACACCCCAGCAGAAGACAAGAGAGTGCCGCCCACCACATTAAAACGACGCTGTGCTCTGGGCGAGGTGAGAAACCGACGAGCCGATGCGGCAAAAAGAGCGTACAGTGTTGCGTTGATCGTGGCCAAGACCACGAATGTAATCGCCAAAAGCCAGAGCTGCTGCGTAACGTTCGCGGCTGGCGTCACAAACTGGGGCAAGAACGCAACGAAAAAAACAATTCCTTTTGGGTTAAGGGCGGTTACCAGATAGGTATTGAGGAACAATTTCCATCTCGATCCACCCCCTGCTGTCTTTTCGATTCCTCCAATTTGAACACCAGAACGTAGAAGCTTAATTCCCAGGTAAAGGAGGTAAAGACCTCCGGCCCACTTGACCACTGTGAACCAAAACGCTGAGGTGGTTAAAAGAGCTCCCAAGCCTAGTAGAGAAAACAGAAGAGCAGTGGAGTCTCCGAGAGCAACGGCAAGTACCAATGGGGCATTTGCGCGCTCGCCTTGAGCAATCGAATAGCTAACTACCGTCAAAATAGTGGGGCCGGGAATAACCAGCAGAGCTGTAGAGGCAACAGCAAATGCAAACCAAATTTCTAATGGCATTGATTGTCCTCCGTTCACGTAGTAGCGATCAAGTACCAGACAAAACATCTTTCCGATGGCGCCATCGACGGTAATCCCGGTACCCGGCGAAGTGATTCATCCAATATCCATTGCTCGATCTCTGTGGCTTTGACTAGCTCAGGCCACGCTTTATCTGAGTCAACATTCATCCAGATAGCGTGTTGGCCCGCCAATGCCAATATGCGATACCGCTCCTGTCCGAGCTTGAAGACGTCATTGATTCACAGAAGAACGAGCCCTCTCGGCAGCCCGATATCCTCTACTACCTGCAGGTCTCGTGCCTTGGCCAGGCAGGGCCGGCCTTCCATTTCCCGGGTTGGGGCGGCTTCAATGCAAGCAGACGCACGCGGGTGTTCATTGTTGTTCCTCAAGAATGGCCGTGATCGCCGCGCCGTCGATGCTCAGCGAGGATTCGCCGACCAGGCGGCGCAGATGGGATTCCGCGTTCTGGCGACGGCGCTGTTCACGTAGCGTGGCGGTGAGTTGGCCGCGCACTTCCTCAAAGGTGGCGGTGCGTTCCGGGTCCACCTGCTCCAGCTTGATCAGATGCCAGCCGGCAGCGGTTCGCACCGGGTCGGAGACCTGGCCGGGTTCCAAACCGGCCACCACCGGACGGACTTCGGGAGTCAGTTGCGCCAGCGGCAGCGGCCCCATAGCGCCGCCCTGTGCGGCACTGGTGGCTTCGTCGGAGTGGCGGCGGGCCAGGGCGGCGAAGTCCGTGCCCTTGGCGCGGGCTTGCTGGGTTAATTGACGGGCGCGGGTTTCGATGCTCTCGGCATCTTCGCCGGTGGCGGCCAGAAAAATCTGCCTCAGGTGGTAACGTTCGGGCACCCGCATATTGTCCTTGCCGTTTTCATAGACCTGCTTGAGCAGCGCCTCATCGGGGTATCCCTCAGGCGCTTCACTGACCGCGCTCAGATAGCTGCGCAGGAGCACCTGGTCCTCGGCCCGGGCGAGGGCCCGGGAGACTTCATCGCGTTTTTCCCAGCCCTGTTGACGGGCTTCGGCGACCAGTGCTTTCTCGGCCAGACGGCGGCGCGCCCAGTCGTCGAACATGGCGCGCTTGTCACGCAGCGCGGACCGCGCACCGTCGGGCAGAGTGGTCAGCCAGGCGGTCACTTCGCCTTGGTACAAGGACACGTCGCCAAGGCTGGCGACGGCCGCGCCTTGGGGCGCCGCTCGAGCGGCCGGCGGCGAGACCGTCTTGGGCTGCATGTCCCTGGCCTCGGAAGGCTGTGTCACCAGCACCGTGCCGGCGACTCCGGCCAAAAAGGCCAGTATCGCGGTGACCATTACGTGCGCGGCTTTCATCTTCTGTCTCCTCGTTTACGACGACTCTTGCGCTTGGGTATCCCGCTCTTGCGCGGGTGCGTCGACCGGGTTGTCCTCCACGGCGCCATTGTCTCCCTCGCGGTAATTACGCAGATACAGCAGAAACTCGCGGAGCAGATGGTCCCAGATCTCCAGGTTGGAGAGCAGGTGTGCCCGACGCACGCCACCGGCGGCGATCACGTCCATTTCCAGAACCAGAAAGTCGCCGTGCTGGCTCAATCGCGAGAAGCGCTTGCCGCGGTTCCAGGCGGGAATCAGTCCGGCTGGCAGGTCGCCCTGGATGCGCAGCGCGCAGCTGAGGGTGAAGTCCAGCATGCCTTCGCCGACCACGTTGCCCGGACGCGCCGCGAAGCCGATGCCCTGGCTGGCGCTGAGCAGTTGCTTGCTGCCGTTGTGCTCAGATTCATTGGTGCGGTAGCCGGCTTCCTGTAGCAGCTTCGCCAGTTCGTTGAGGAGCAGGCTTTCGATGATGGTGTCTTTGTCGCTCATGGAATCAATTCTCCCGGAGAGTTAAACAGACTCTGGCATTGTTCGATTAACAGCATTCAATGAACAACCGGTGACACTTTCAGGCCACCGGCGTCATTGGTCGGTGGCGTCGTCGCCACTTTCCTCGGCACGCACGACTTGCACCTGGGCGTTGTACAAGCGGTCGCCCAGATCCTGAGCGCGATTCTCGAACTCCACTCGTGAGGAGGTGGCGAGCGGCTGGCGCATCATGAACAGGCTGCCGGCGCCCAGGTTCTCGTATTCGGCAAGGATGTCCTTGCCAGCCCGGTACATTTCCTCATTGCGGCCGACGCAGGTCTGCAAGGCGGCTTCACGCTGTTGCAGGGTTTGCGCGAGATTCAGGCGCTCGATCTCCTTGTTACGCGCCAGTTGCAGCAGCTCGTCATAGGCGCTGCGTACCTGCTCGGCGCGTTCCTGGCTGGCGGCGACGCGCGCCGCACTGCTGCGTTGCAGCGCCTTCATGCGGTTCTGGCCAGCGTCAATCTGGCCTTCCAGTTTGGCGATACGGGCGTGCGCCGCTTCCAGTTGCGCTTCTGCGTTGGCGCGCGCGGCCTCCAGGTTGGCCTGCCGCGATTGCAGGTTGTTCAGTTGCTGGATGGTACCGCGCAGTTCGCTGCGCAGACGCTCTTCAAGACTGGATTGCTGTGCCGGGGCCAGCCCGGGCAATGAGACTGCCAGCATCATCGCTGCGGCGGGCAGCCATTTCGCCTTGATGTTCTCCACGACTATCATGGTCACTACTCCGTTTGTCGCCCGGCCGTCAGAACTGGGCGTTCAGTTCGAACTGCAAAACATCAATCGCCAATGGCGGACCGTAGACTTCCTCCGAGCTCATCCAACGCCCCCGGAAATACAGGTTCTTGTTGAGGGCATAGGACCCGCCCAAGTAGTAGCCCTTGGCGTTGGTGCCGCCAAGGTGGAACGTCGAGTCGTTGTAAGCGTCCGGCAGCGCATCGGGTTCGATGTATTTGTAACCCATGAACGCGAGCCACTCACCGGCGTGGCGCAGATCCAGGGAACTGCCGAAGGCAGCGTGCAGCATCCAGGCTTCGCGACCGCTTTCGAGCTCTCCGGTGTTACTGTCAAAGTTGCTGATCAGTTGGCCGTCGGCGTTCTCCCACATTTCATCCTCATCGTAGGCGAGGTTGTAGATGTAATTGCCGGCCAGTTGCAGTTTGTAGCCGTTGAACAGGGAAGTGTTCCAGCGCGCGTTCAAGTCCAGCAGTTCGAACTCGGAAGCCAGGCCCACATACTGTGGCATGGGTGTAAGGGCTGGGTTGGCCGGGTCGAGTTGGATGTCGCGCAGCAGGAACACGGTGTTGCCCTTCTGCATGAAAGCGGGGACCGACCAGTCGCTGTCGCAGGGCGGTGCCGCTGCATACAGGTAACATTCGCTGGATCTCTGGCCGCGCACATTGTCGAAGTTGTAATAGGCGAGCGCGGTCTTGAAACCATCACCGTTGTCGAATTCCCAATCGACGCCAAGCTGGGCGCCAAGCAGCCAGCGGTCCTCGCTGTCGCCTTTGTCCTTTTGGTTGCTAGGCCAGTCGTCGTCGCTGTACTGGAGCGGGAAGGCACCGAACGTACCGAAGACGGAACCGTTATCGCTGAAGTCGAGTCCGGAGAAGCCCGCGGACACACCGTCGAAGTTGAGATCACCGTCGTAAAGAATGTCGGTGGAAACAAAGGGGTTTTCCGCGCGGCCGGCGGTGAAATTCCAGATTCCCGGGTGCCAACTGACCCAGGCCTGGTCCAGCCAGATGTCCTTCTTGCCCAGGCCGCCGCCCAGGGTCTGGGTGGTGGACACCGGGCCATTGCTGCTGCCGGTGGCCAAGCGCACGCCGGCGTCCCAATTGTCCGACAGGGCCGCTTCCAGCCCGAAGCGGGCGCGTATGCGCAGCAGATTCTCGCGATCCTCACGGGTGTTCATCAACGGAGGAAGCGACACGGCGGTCTTACTGTTGACGTCATGGGGACCGGATTCGTTCATCTCATGGAAGTCGGTGATTTCGTTGCTGTTGTCACCGGAGAAGAAGCGGCTCTCATTGCGTACCCGTACGTCGCCGTACACCTTGATGCGTGACACCCAGTCGGGGAAGGTATTGGGCGCGGCCCAGTTCTCGGCCTTGGCCTTGGCCATGACGTCTTCCTTGACCTCCTCGCGGATTTCCTCGAGCACCACCTCGGGAATGTAGGGCACGCGCACATCGTCTTCGCGCACGTCCGGTCCGGCATCGCCTTGCGCGGCCTGGCGGACTTCTTCCTGGGCCTGCATCAGCAGCGCTTCACCCTGGGCCACGGTAATCACGCCCTGGCTGACCAACAGACGGATCAGATGCACCGTGGTGTTCATGTCAGCCGGGGCGTTCGCCTGCGTGTCGGCGCCCGGCGCGGGCGATTCGGCGGGCGCCTGGGCCGCGGTCGGGCCGCTTACCGCCGCGGCCACCGCGGCCACCGCGAGTGTCAGCAGCCACTTGTTGCACTTAGTGTTCATTACTTGGTTGCTCCTGAAACGGTTCGTCTCGATTGTTTCGACCATCGTTCGTCAGCCCGGGCGCCTGCCCTGAAGCGCCAGCTTGACCGGCAACGTCAGGGACTTCGGCGGCGCCTGGTCCAGCGCCGGAATCGACCGCAGAGCGGCGATCACTTTCTCGTCGGTTTCCGAATCACCGCTGGATTTCAGCAGTTCCACCCGGGTGATTTGTCCCGCCTCGTTGAGCCACAGATTGACCTGCATTCGGTAGCTCAGATGACGGATGGTGGCTTCCTCGCGCAGACGTTTCTGGAATGCGTAGGAAAGGTACTGACCGTAAGTGGCGTTACCCACCCGGCCCACGCCGGAGCCGCCCATGCCGCCACCGCTGCCGGCAGCGATATTGAAGGCATCGGTGCCGGCCTGGGCTTCGCCGTCGATTTCCATGGCATCGGCCAGATCATCGCTGGGTGACGGCGGCTCGTCCGGGGTCGGCTCCTCCACTGGCGTGGGCTCCGGCTCGGGTTCCTCGACTATTTCCTCGGGCTCGGGTTCCGGTTCCTCCACCGGTTCGGGTTCGGGCTCCGGCTCGGGAGGGGGCGGCGGCAACGGCATCAGCATCGGCTCCTGGGGAACCTGCCGGCGAACGCCACTCATGTCGTTGGCCCACTGCCAGATCAACCAGCCGGCCACCACCAGAACCACGATTCCCACACCCATACGCACATAGGTCGTCGGCCCGCGGCCGGCTTTGCTTGCCCTAGCGACATGGACCGGGGGCCGCTTTCCCGATGCCGGGTTGCTGTCCCGCGATTGAGGCGACTGCATCGACATGGTTTTTCCTATTTTTCCGTTGTCGTCGATCATTGCGGCGGTTTGCCCGTAACCAGACCAACCTGGGAGAGATCCAAGCGCCGCAGAATATCGAGCACTTGCACCACCTTCTGGTACTGCACCATGGCGTCGCCGCGCACGATCACTGGAAAGCCGGGGTTCATCGCCTTCTCAGTGCGCAGCCGGTCCTCGAGTTCGGCCAGGGTCACCGGGTAGGCATCGAGGAACACCTGCCCATCGTTGTTCACCGAGATCGCCTTGGTTTTGGATTCAGACAACGACACCGAGGCACTCGCCTTAGGCAGATCAACCTTGATGCCGGCGATCTGGGCGGTGGCGGTGAGAATGAACATCACCAGCACCACCATCAACACGTCCACCAGCGGTGTAATATTGATGCCGTCAACCGGCCCATCCATTTCATCGTCGTCCATCGACGCTCTTACCGAAGCCATCGTCGTTCTCCTCAGGTCACTGGTGTTTGCGCATGGTCATGGCCGGCGGCACTGGCGGGCCGTTCCGCCGGCTCCGTGCTGGTGGCATGGATCTCGGCCAGCCGCGTCACGAACTCATCCAGAAACACGCGCATGTCGGAACTGATGTCCCGGTTGCGGCCGTTCAGGCGGTTGTAGGCAAACAATGCCGGAATCGCCACGAACAGCCCCATGGCGGTAGCCAGCAGTGCCGCGGCCATGCCCGGCGCGATCGCGTTGATGTTCACGTCGCCGGCCATGGCCGTGCCCAGGAACACCACCATGATCCCCATCACCGTGCCCAACAGGCCGATGTAGGGGCCGCCGGCGATGGCATTGGAAAGCACGCCCAGGCTCGAGCTCAGCTCGCGGTTTTGCTGGGTGCGCACCCCGTCCATGGAGGCGCGGATCGCTTCCAGGGTTTCGGCGGAAAGGTTGTTGGTATCGGCGCCCTGGGCGCGACGAGTGCGCAGTTCGCCCACAGCCACCCGGTACAGTTGCCACAGGGAAGAATGACGCAGGTCGTCTTCCAGTTGACGGTTGTCCATGAGCTGTTCCAGGTCGGTGCCCACTTCGGCGAACTCGCTACGGAAACGCTCATTGCCTTTCTCGACCCGGCCGGAATATCGGAACTTGCGGTACATCACCACCCAGGTCTGGAACATCATCAGCACCAGGATGCCGATGACCACCCAGGCATCGATCGGCACGGCGCTGAACAGGAAGCCAAGCGCGCCAAAACCAAAACCGGATTGCTCTTCATCGACGCCGAACGACACCAGCCGGGACTCCGAGCCCTGGGCCATGTAATCTGCCATCAGTAGGGGCGCCGGGCGGGCCTGCTTGGAGATACGTACTTCGTCCAGGGCGCCGTTGAAGTTGCGCGAAGGCGGCGGTGCCGCTGCGACCTGCTCGCCTTCTTCGCCGCTGGTTTCGGTGGTGGCCACGTAACCGGGCACATCGCCGCCGATGGCCACGGTGGTGGCGAACGGCGGCAGCGCCAGGGCCAGGCTGCCGGCCTCGCGACCGTTCACGTACAGAGTCACCGCCTGGCCGTCGGCGGTCACCGCGAGGTGCTGCCACTGGCCAGAAGACAGAACCGACGCTGGCGCGGTACGTTCGCCGTTGATCTCCACGAAGGGTTGGCTGCCATCAATACCGATCAGCAGGGCGTTGCCGGCGTCGCGGCGCGCGAAAATCAATTGCTCGCCGGTGTTTTGCTCGGTACGCACCCAGGCGCTGAAAGTGAACTGCCCGCCGGCCGGCGTGGCCAGGGAGTTGCCTTCCACGGTCAGCGCACCGCCACCGTCGAAACCCGCGGCCTGGCCGATCACGCCGGTCAAGGTCCGCGGTGCGCTCTGGTTGGCGTTATTGCCGTAGGCGGTAACATCGCGCACCGATGCCCCGGCGGCGCCGTCGAAGTGCCAGACCAGGGTGTAATCGGAGTCGAACACCGCCTGCCCGGCGCTGGTGGCCGGCGCGTCCGGGTTGCCGTAGTACATCCAGATGTCCTGGCTTGCACCGGCTTCCAGGCCAGGCACGTCAACCCAGACATACGCCACGCCAAGCAGCGCATCGAAGCTTTCGATCTGATGGTTGAGAACGGTTTCATCGTCGCCGGCCACGAAGCGCAGGTCGGCTCCGTTTTCCTTCACATCCTGGAAACTGAAGTTGCCGGTATGCAGGCGCACCAACATCGGCACACGCCCAATGCGTTCGTCGATAGAAGCGCCCTGCGGCGACGTATCAAACGTGATCTGCTTGCGGTAGCTCCATTCATCCTGCCACCAAGCTTGGGCCAGGGTGGGAAACAGCGCACCCAAGCAACAAATAAAAAGTACAAGTAGACGATGTTGCATGATCAGACACTCCGAAAAACAAAACAGTTTGGCGGCCTTCGTCGAGGGCCTTGTTTACTTCTAAAAACTACCGGTGACACTGAAATGCACTCTGGGGTCGTGCTTCTCCGTGTTCGCCCCTTCGGTGAGCGGATAGCCGAAATCCAGACTGCCGCTCAACCAGGCGCCGATCTCCGCGCGCAGCCCGACCCCAACACTGGCCAGATCGAATGCATCCACCTGCTCGGGCAGCGGGTCCCGCAAGCGCAGATGTGCGCCCTCGACGAACACATGCGCGCGCACCAGACTCCAGGGCGCCCCCAATGAATCCGCGATGGAGGGTGTACGCAGTTCGACGCTAGCCAACACCCCGTCGTCCGCGGATTGTTCGGCGGAAAGATAACCGCGCACGGTGCCAGCGCCGCCCACCGCGAACTGCTCGTTGGAAACCAGGGGCCCGGAGGCCACCTGCGCGCCGAACGTGGTTGCCAGCCCCCAGTTGTTCAGTTGCATCTCGTTGCTGGCATCGACTTTCAAGACGGCGAAGTCCGGGTTGGCCTGGTAGCGCTTGTAGTCGAACTCGCGCCAATCGCTGCCGTTTGAAGGAAACTGTTCCGTGGCGGTCACCAGACCAAGATTGAGGTAACCCTGGTTGCGTTCTGTGTAGTAATAGCCACTGTATTCAAAGGTAAAGGGCGCATACTTCAGGGGGATGTCATCCCCCACGTCCCCGAACTCCAGCGACTCGTCGAAATCCTTGAAGTCGATGCCCATGGAGAAGGAGTGCCCCCAAACCCCGTCGAAGGGCAGGCTGTAGGTGGCGCTCACGCCGTAGGAGTGCCCCTTGCCCAACACCGTGGTGCCGCCCACCGTGCTGACGTCGCTGTCGGAGGTGTAGCCGGAAAAACGCAGCGACCAACGATCGGACAGCGGCATGCCGTAGCTCATTGACCAGACCTCGGCGTTATCGGTCTCCTGCGGCGCGGTGAACAACGTCAGCGACAGGCTGTGGCCACGCTGCCAGAGGTTGGAATGACCAAGCGTGGCGATGGTGCGCAGCTTCTCCGTGTCGGCGCTGTAATCGTTGTTCAGCGTCAGGCTGCCGCTCCAGGGGGGCTGATCCTCCACAGTCAGATCCACGTCCATGGTGCCGGGGATCGCGCCCTCCTTGACCACCGGCATCACCTGGCGTTTGCCGGTGCGATTGACGCGGGTGAGGTCTTCCTGGACCAGATCGAAGTTGGGCACTTCGCCTTCCGTCAGTGCCGGCACCTCGCGGCGGATTTTCAGCGGGGAGTGGTATTCCGCGCCCACCACGCGCACCCGCCCGACCGTGACTTCGGTGACCTGGAGGTACACCACGCCACCACTGACTTGTTGCTCGGGAAGGTCCACGTAGACCGACTGGTAACCCTTCCGCTGATAGATTTCCTGCAGGGCACGTTGCGCGCTCTGGATATCGTCCAGAGTTTTTCCCGGCCCCAGGTAAGGGTAGACGGCGGCTTCCACCTCACGGTTTTCCAGCACCGTATTGCCACGCACGATGTACTCCGTGATGGTCACCGTGCTGGCGACCGGTGCTTCCTCTTGTTGATCCTCCATCGCCGCCGGAGGTTGTTCGGCGGCGGTTTCCTGTTGAGCATGGAGAGATGGCGACAGGGCAATGGCCGTCAGGAACACCCCCCGCAGAAAAACAGGGGATACTTCGAATATTCCGTTGGCGTCACACATTGATTCGACTCTGTAAAGACTACACATGGACCGGTGGCCATCATCACCGCCGAACATTGGCAAATCCGACACCACAACCCCCGAGGCTTCCCCGCCGCGAAGCGGTGAACCAGTTAACAATCCTTAGATGGTTTGAGCGAGCCAGGACCGAACCGTTGTCACCAAAAGTTCACGAACCAGGAGAATTGGTACACCGAAACGGGCGCCGCGAATCCGTGGAATGGGAGCCAACGCCTTGGTTCAGGCGGGTTTCAGCGCAACATGAAAAGTCATCAAAAATTCATTGAAAAATCGTTGGATATTCATTCTCCTGATGCTCCTTGATCCAACGATTCTGATCAGGAGCCAACCATGCGGTTTTGGACGGGAAAAAGAACGGTCGTGATGCTCTGGCTGGCGGGGTTGGCGCTGCCCGCGTGGGCGGATACGGCAACACCGGCGCGGCAACCAACGTGCGTGGAAGTGGAAGTGAACGGCCAGCGTGCGCCGGCCTACGGCTGCCTACAGCAAAAGATGGCGCCCGTGGCACCACCGCGTGAGACACCGGGCCACGCCAACCCGGCTCTGGATTCGGCGGACGTCACCCGCCTGCCGCCGAACCAGACCGGCCAGTTCAGCCAATCCACCCTGCGCAACCGGATGGGCAATACCCTCGGCCACGGAGTGAAACCGCAGCGCTAGCGCCGGGTGCCGGCGCGCGGGCTAATCCGTCATCCTGCCGCGTTCCTCGTCGGTCAGGCGACGACGGGACTCATCGCTCAACGAACCGGCACCAAGCACCTGCACCGAGCCGTTCCGGTCGTACCCGGCCGGCACCGCCCGAGCGCCACCACCCATTTCCAGACGTTCCTCGCCGTAGCCGAGAATCTCCACGTTGATGATTGAGGGTTGTTGCTGATAGCGCCGGCCGACCTGCTCCGCCGCCTGCACCGCACTGGAGGCGGCGTTGCTGGCACTGGTCAGAGCCCCAACATTCACCGCCGCCACTGCCGGCAGACCGGTGGACTCCCCTTGCACCTGGATGTTTTCCGCGTTCACCACCTGCAGCGCCGCCACGTTGATGCTGCCGGACACGCGGATGCCCGCCTCGCCAGCGTCAATCACGCCCAGCGGTGCGATCAAATCGATGTCCCCCGGTGGCACTTCCGGAATCGGCGCCAAGGAGGCGATCCCCGCACCAGTGCTTGGCACGGACGGCGACAGCGTCACATTGCCTAGATCGTCATAAGTACGACGCGGCGGCGTGTACACCAGGGTGGTCTTGGCGCCCCGGCCGGCGTTGATGTCGCCGGCGTTGGACCAGGCGAAGATATCACCACCATAGGTGGTCATGATGCGGGACAGCCCCAAGGCGATGTCGCCCTGGCTGAACAACTGAATATCGCCACTGCCCTGGGTCATGATGCCGTTGTCGCCGCTTTCCGGGCGCACCGATTCCAGGCCGATGATCAAGTCGCCGCCGGGCACCAGCATCTGGATGTCGCCGCCGCCTTCGGTGCGCAGGAGACTGGAGCGCTGTTCCTGGCTGGTGAACATGGTGAAGTCACCGTCATAGCCTGAGGAGCCTGCCTCGCTGTCCATCTCCGGCAAAAAGGTCTCGATCATGCGGCGGCTGCGCAGGTAGCTGCCGTAGCGGTCACCGTCCGGATCATTGAACTCACGGCCGCCTTCGCGCAACTCCGTGTAATAGACGTCGCGCAGGAATACCCGCTGCTGCTCCGGCGCCAGGGCCTGGAAGTACGTCAACGCATCGGTGTCATCGAGCACCGCTTCCCCGTATCGGGACAACAGCCAGGTTTCCAGCTCTTCCTCGTAGGTTTTGGCCACCTTGTCCGGCTGGTCCGCCAGGGGCAGGTCCGGGTCGGCCAAGTTGACCGGGTTCAGGTAGGCATCGATCAATGCCTGATAATCCGGCCCGGACGCGCCCATGCCCACGTTCACCACGATATCGGCTCCGCCGTTGTTGGCATCACTCGCTACGTCGCTGAAGGGACCTACGCTACGCACCCAGCCCCTGTCGGCCTGGTAAACATTACGGCCGGCGGTCAATTCCAAGGTGCCCGGTCCCACCACCTGGGTGTTGATATGAATCAGGTCGCGGCCGGCCTCTATAAGAGAAACATCCGTCGGACTGTAATGCCCAAGCGCAGAACTCCTGTCGCCGTACCCAACGATATCGCGACCGGCACGCACATGGGCGGGGCGGCCAGCCCGATTTTGCAGAATGCCAGAGGTACCAACCACACCATAATAGCCGTAATACAGCTGATAAATATCGCCTTCCCGCGCGTAAAAGCGGGCCGGTGTCACCTTCGAGCCGGACAGAGACGCATCGTAGGCCGTCGACAAGCCTAGCGTGTAAATGGAGTCCTGAGCCAAAAACTCCAGCCAGCCGTCAGACGACACATCTGTGGTCAAGTTCCCCACATTGTTGGGCGAATTACCGTTGCCGTATACGGAACCGCCTCCGGCCACCGCGCTGAAACGGGCGGGCAAGTTACTATAGCCCGATCCATCACCGACACCGATATCACCGCCAGCACTGAGCAGCAGTGCTTCAGTATGGTCAGTACGCAACACTACTCCGTTGCTGGAGGGGTCCTGGATATTCACCAGGACATCATCGTAGCTGTGGACATCGGCCCTGGCATCGCCCAACACCAGACGTAACCCGCCATACACGTCCTTATCCACCAACAGCAATTCATCGTCCGGACGTGGATCAGTATTGTTGACTACGTTATAAGTATGCCAAAGGTCACCAACCGCCTGCGCCTGAATATTGACATCGCCGCGCAAACTAGCCACGCCACCTTCCGATAGGGGGCGAGAGGACGAAACCGGATTGATCCTACCCGCGACGTCCAGATTCAGATCACCGCCCCCATAAACGTGACGTCCGCCCTCGTCATCCACCCAACCGCCGGCGCCGACCATCAGGAAGACGCCGCCCAATACTTGACCGTCGGTGGTACGAGTGTGGGCACCGACATCACCGCCAGCGATCACCGTGAGATTGCCGCCACCCAGGGTGCCGATGCCGTCGAAACCCAGCAGGTCCAGATATTGATTGCTGCCAGAACCGGCCAAGCCATAGTTACCGGGGTTGATGCCCCATACTTGCTGGTTTCCGGTTTCAGTGTTCGAGGCAGCCCATAGCCAGTGATCGGTCTCACCATTGGATTCATACCCCTGGATATCACCGCCCACTTGCAGCAGGACATTACCGCCGCCGGTATTGATCAGCGCGGTGGCCGCCGCCGCGGCATCCTCATACAAGGCATAATCGGTGTTGAGGACGGTACCGTCCTCGGTACGCTCAGCACCAAGTGCCGGCGCCCCTTCCACCGCCGTACCCGCCGTGTAAATGCTGAACCGGGAATTCTGGAGGTAGTCGCGACTGGCGATCAGTTCCAGATCGCCCGTGCCGGTGCGGATCACACTCAGCCCCTCCCGCACTACATTCGCATCCGGCCCTTTATAGGTAACGACCTTATAGTCATTGTCGAGGATCAGGTCCCCTCCGGCTGTCAAAACCTGGGTTGAGCGACTGCTGGCCGACGCCAGATCGGCGCCGGAGACAAAGCGCAGATCCCAGCTTTCCGAGCCTTCATCCATGGCGGATGCCATGGGCCACATTTGCTGCGGGATGCGCTCGTCACCTTCAAAACTGGAAACACCAAAGCCTTCGGGTAATACTGTCCCCGCAGCCAAATCGAGCGGCTGCTTGAATTCTTCGGCTCCCATACTATTAAGCTCGATGTTCCCTAGATTCGTACCGGCAGGGATGGTCCGTACTAAGACACCAACTCTCTGCTGCCCAACACCTAAAACGTTAAACCTACTCCCTCCAGAAATAACGGTTCCATCGGGTATGCTCGTACGTCCTTGGAAATGCGTGCCTGCTTCCACCAATCCAGGACCGTGCGTCACCCCCGCACCATCCTGAACCGCGAAGGGGAGTTCGATAGGAGCTACAAGCACCGTGTCCCCTATCCAGCTGCCAGCTGCGATGGTCTCGAAGGGTATTTCGACGACACCATCCTCGCCCGCATGGAAGTACATCAGTCCTGTCCCTACCGGGTTCAGATCAAAGGGCAGCGAATATTCCCCAACGGCGTTCCCCAAACTCCACCCCGGTCTCATTGTTCGGTCTTCCTCAAGCGTGAGGTCCTGGGTCAACCGGCCATTTCCGTCCAGTAGTCCGGGGGGCAACTCCAGGTCCAGCGCATAACTGCTGTCGGGGGTATTGGGTGGCAGTTTGAAGCCATCGGTGACACTGCCATTCACCTCCAGATCGCCCCCGGCGCGCATCACGAACACACCAGCGGTACCGCTGCCGTGCACGGCCTCATCCACATCCGGCCCATAGCGATAGCCGGAGAAGTCCAGATCACCATCGATACGCAGATTGCCGTCCTCGGTGGCGGAGACGATCTCCACACCGGGACGCAGGGAGAAGGCCTCGCCAGCGACGTCTTTCAGGCTTGCCAAGCGCTGTTGCAAATCGTCGTTGGCCAGCGCCGCGTTGATGAAGTCCTTACTGTGCTCATGAACACCATCAAGACCATCCCAATGCGGATTTTCGTCCTCGCCTTCAGGTGCTTTCTCTTTCGTTTTATCCAACCAATCCTGATCGATAATCTGGGTTTTTTCGTTCTCAGGATCGACCGGGGCATCATCGTAGGTCCAGAATCCGTTCACCGACACCCGCTTGGCGCCGTTCACCGTCAGGTTGTCACCGGCATCCACCGCCACGTCGTTGCCGGTGGCCGATGTTGCGGAGGGATCGCCCAGACGGCGCGCATTCAGATCGATGGTGCCGCGGGCTTCGCCACCAGCGCCCACATCCAGGGTGACGTCATCGCCCAGCACCAGACGGCCGTCCCGGCTGGTCAGGTTGATAATGGCGCGGTTGCTGCCCTCGATGGGGTCGCCATAGCTATCCAGTTTGAGTTGCTCGCCGCTGGCGTCCAGGGTCGCGCCGCCCTCCACCCGCAAATCATTGGCGGCGGCCAGGTAAATACTGCCTGCGTACTTACCACCGGCACGCAGATTGCCGTTGACGATCAGGTCGCCGCCGTTGGCCGTGGCCTCGATATGTTGTGCGCGAACGTCCTCGCCCAGGGTCAGATCACCCTCGTTGGTCTCGAAGCCGCGCAGGTAATCAAAGCCGCCGTCGCTGAGGCGTTGGTTGAGGGCCACGAAACCGGGCAGAGTATTGGCCTTGATGCGGATAGTGCCGCCTTCGCCCTCCCCTTCCGGCTCCTCCTCGGGATTACGGGCAACCAGCTCACCGACCAGGTCCACGGTGCCGTTGACGGCGTTGGCTTCCAGTTTGCCCGCGTCGCTATAAGGCGCGGAGACATCAATGCGGCTCCCCGCCGACTGCTGGATACTGCCTTCAGCGCTTTCCAGGCTGACCGCGCCACCGAAGCTGTATCGGGTGACATCGAAGAACTCCACCGCCCGGCCGGCCACGTTGATCAGGCTGCCGTCGGCCAGCAGCAGATCGTCGGTGGACTCGATGGCCACCTTGCCGCTGAGGGCAATGATGCTGCCCTCGACACGGACACTGTTACCCTCCAGGCTCAGTTGCGCGCCCAGGTCCAGGTCCGCCGGGTCCACGGCGGTGGCATCGCCGGGGCGGCTGACCAGCAGGTTGCCACCGGTGCGGTAGGCCATTTCGGAGCCGGCCTGCCCGGTGAGCACCGGGGCGCTCAGGGTCAGATTGCCGCCGCTAAATACATCGCCGTTTTGCTGCTGATAAACGGATAACTCACCGTACAGTTCACTGGTGATGCGCTCATTGGCCTGGAAGGTGACGTCGCCAAAGCCCAGCATCAAACGTTCCAGGGTGGTGTTGGCGGTTTGATCACCGGCCAAACCGTTGAAGCCGAAGACCACCTCGTTGGCGTCCACTGTAAAATCGCCACTGCCGGTGCCGGCGCCACCGTCGATCACGTCACCAGGGGCCACCGATCCGATTTCCTCATTGACGCCACTGCCGGACACATACCCCAAACCACTCCAGATAAACTGATCAGTGCGGATGGTGGCGGTGTCGCCATCCCCGCCCAGTCCGTAGATGGCCGGGGAGATAAAGCGCAGGCTGGCACGGGATTCTCCGGTGTCAGGGTCGTAGGTATCCAGAGTGACGGGGCCAAAGAAGTTGATCGAGCTCACGGTTTGCAGACTGAAGCTTTCCAGCTCGCCCAGGCCCAGCAGACCATCCAGGATGCTTTGCGTGAGCTGCCAGCCCTCGGAAAGCACACCCTGGGCCTCGGCTTGCACCAGGGCCGCGTCGGTGCCAATGTTGATGTCCTCCATGGAGATCAGGAAATCCCGGGCACTCAGATCGATATCACCGATATCGATGCCACCCGGCGCCAGCAGGGCCACAGTGCCTTCACTGTGCAAGGCGGCACCGTCCTCGATGCGCACGCTGCCCTGGCTTTCCGCGGCACCGAACTGCATCAGATCGTTGCTCACCACCAGGAACGCCGCGTTGCCGCCGCTTTGTGGTTGAATCAAAAAACCGTTCTCGCCGGTCCAGCCCGGCGCCTCCTGGCCCCGGGTATCGAGGGTGGCGCCGGATTCCATCACCACTTCATCACCGCTGGCATTCTGGCCACCGAGAATCACAGCGCCTGCTTTCAATGTTGCCCCGGAACGCACCACCGTGGTGCCATTCGCATTCAGCGAGCCAAAGCGGTCCACCCGGCCGGTGCCCAGGCTCAGCAGAGTGGCGCCCAGGGCGTTGAGATCCGTATCGACCAGGGTCACCCGGTCATCGGCGCGGCTTCCTCCTTCCGCGATCACTTCATAGTCGGCGCCATTGAACAGCACCATGCCGCCGCGGCCGCCTTCCACCTGGGCATTGCGCAGTTCACCATCGAATTGAAACACCTGATCGGCGGCCGGGTCGGCGTCGCCGAAGTTGAATTCCAGCGGGCGAACATCCTCAGGGACCAAAGGCGCCATCAGACCAGGATCACCGAACTCCGCCTTTTTGTCCGCCATCCATTGGGACAGGGTGGTCTCGTTGTAATCCGCATAGCGGCGCACGGTATCGCCGGCCATGAGCGTCGCGGTTACCGGCAACGACTGGTTGATACCCGTCAATGCATTGCCCACGGTCACCGCCGTGGTGTGAACCCCCTCAGCGTTTTGCGCGACGCCTCCGGTGCCGTACAGAGTATCGGCACCCAGTTCCACCCGATAACCACCAGGCATCAGGGCGTACTCCGCCGGCAGCAGGGTATAGGTGCCCGCCGGAACACCGGGCACGCCTTCACCGATAGTGATCTGCTGCCCCACTTGGGAAGGCCCGTCCAAGGCCGGATCGAGCGGGGCCTGGCTGTCGCTCAAACCAGGCACGATGGCGTAGACCCCGGCGTCCCGCTCACCGGTGTGCCAGGGGGCGGCGTTGGCCAGGGCGGTGTTGAGGATATCCACCGAGCCGCCACGGCCACTGCTGAAACCCACGCCACGCAGTTCGCCACCGGCGCTGACATCCAGCACCGCCCCCTCTTCCACTGTCACTGTCCTCGCATCAAAACGGACCCCGCCCCCGAGGCGAGCGTCCTGATATTCAACATTACTGGTGGAAACGTTGTAGCCGACCTTTTCGCCGTTGTAGTAGTAATCCTGACCGTCCTCGGTGTGGCCATAGGGCAACACCAGCCCCGCCGCACTGATCGAGGTCACGCTGCCTTCCTGCAAAACGATCTCTGTGAGTACGTTTTGAAAGTAAGGGACAGGCCCGGGGGACGGTGCATAGGGGAACTCCTGGTTAGAGAAATTCCCCGACCCCATGGTGATCGCCCCCAACGGCGCGAATAACGCCCCACCCTGCTCGATGCGCGGCGACTGCAGCGAGATAGAACCGAACACGGACAAGGGAGTATCCGGCCGGCCTTCTCCACGCTGCTGAAAACGCAGAACCGCCCCTTCCAGCGGATCACCATTCCTGCCATCAGGCCCCAGCCCCACCTGGATGGCGTTGTCGGAATGGGTGGTGGCATAGACCCGCTGCGCGATGAAGTTGAATTCCTGGCCGGTGGCGATGCTGGCGTTGTTCAGACGAATATCGCCTTGGCTATCGAAGTCCACCCGGGCAAAACCGGGCAGATCCAAGGGGCGGGTTTCCGCGCCAAAGATGCCGGCGGCGACATCGTAGCTTCCGTTGGCACCGAAGGTCAGATCTCCCTTGCCCAGATCGATCAGATCCGCGCTGACCGTCAGGCGGCTTTCATCACTGGTCAGTGTGGATAAGGGCGTCGTATTGTCATGCTCGAAGTAGGAAATCACCTGGCTATATTCATCGCTGGGAATCGGAATTTGCGTGCGCCCGCCCAACTGGACATAGGGCGCACTCAAATTCACCGCGATGTCCGGCGTCTGCGGCGCGGCCGCCAGAACAGCGGCGGTCAGGGACAGGCTGCCCCCCAGGTCGATGCGGGTATCGCCTTCAAAAAGAATGGCGTCACGGGACCACAAGGACAGGTGATCCAGGCCCGATTCGACCAGATCCTCAATGACAAAGCGGGCAGTACCAAAGGACGGGGATTCGTCACCTTGCTCCGAATTCAGGTCCGAAGAAGGCTGATCAGCGCCCTCGTCCTCGTTACCCTGAGTCAGCGTGATGATGCGGGGAACGGCATGCGACTCGTTGGGAGTAGCGGTCGAGAGAAGCTGGGTTTCCAGCATCACGTCAAGCGCGCCTCCCAGGGCGCCGTCGCCACCAGCCTGCGCGCGCAACTCCCCATCGAAAGCGATACCGGCTTTGGAGCGCATCTCCAGGGCGCCACCGTTGCTGGCCACCGTGGTCGGTTGCGCCAGGCTCAGGTCCAGCTCCGCGCCGGTGCCGGAAATGTCGATAACCGCGCCGTCACGCACGATCACAAACAGATTGTTGATCGGGTAGAGGTTGGCGTTAGCCACGTCATCCGGCGGCAGGCTGCCCAGCACCACTCGGCCACCGGAAAGCACCTCGCCATAGCGCTGACCGTTTACGCCGTTGGCCACATAGGCGCGGCCCGCGGCATCCAGGACGGCGTTTTCACCAATCCAAATCGAGCCGCCTTCTTCAACACCCGTGGTGATCGGATTGAGAATGTGGATATTGCCCCCTGGCGCCCGCAGGGTGCCGTCCACGGTAATTTTCTGGCCACCGACCAGCGCCAGGGTCTGGCCCGGGTCCACGGTCAACTCCGCGCCCGTGCCAATCACCACGGGGCGCGCCTCGCTGAACGAAGCCGAATCACGACGGGAGGCTTTCAGTGTGAGGCTGGCTCCAGCACGACGCGTCAGGGTACGCGCCTGGGGATCGTTCAGGTGCAGCGGCGGTGCCCACAGTTCCAGCCCGTCTTCGAGACTAGACGCCAGGCGCGCCGCCGGCCCCTGGCGATAGACGGGCATCAGCACCTCTATTTGTGTGTCATCCTGGACCGTCAGACCCGCGTGCCCGTTGATCTCATAATGCGAGAAGCCGCGCTGGAAGAGCGCCGGAGACACCGTCATGAACTCCTCAACCCGCACATCGGTATCGAGTCGCATGCCCTCGGAAAGCACCTCCCCCGCTTTCAGCACCACCAGGTCGGTGGGTGCTATCGATCCCGCTAAATAGGTCGCGGTCTTGGCGGGGATCGGCAGCCCTTGCGGGAAGGCATCCGCTGGCACGATGTAGTTCGCCGGCAAGCTGGTATCAGAGGACATACCGGTCAGCGATGTCCCAGCGGGTACCGTATCCCCCGGGCCGTACTGAGGGGCCGGGAGCCACGGAAGCGCCGGAGTCCCCTGGACGAAGAATCCCGCCGGTGCGTCGGCCGGAATGGTCCAATCCACAGCCGGCACGAGGGGATTATCCGAGGACACGATGATCTGCTCGTTCCCCACTGCCTCCCCGGGAAGGATGGCATTTTTCTCATAGGTATAGTCAAAGGGCAGGGTTCCCCCTTCCGGGATCACCAGGTCTTCCACCAGCGTCAGGTCCGTGGGTGCGGTTTCGCCGGCCTGCAGCAAACCATTCTCTTGCAACCCCTGGTCACCCACCAGGACAGCCTGCCCGGTCTCCACGGTCAGAGTGCCACCGCCCTCCACACCGTAGCCGCGCACCTCGGCGCCCAGCAGTAATCGGCTGTTGGAATCGGCCAAGCCATCGCGGTAAATGTTGGCGCGCAAGGTAACGTCACCGCCGCGTCCGCCCAACAGAGCGCCATCTGCCTGAACCGCCGCGCCGGAGGACACATCAATCAGGCTGCCTTCAGCGAGGGTGACATCTTGAGTGCCTTCGATGGTGACATCGCCGCCATCCACATAGGCCTGCTTCCAGTTCTCACCGCTTTCCAACAGGCCGTTGCTCCATAGGCCACGCACGTCCAAGGTGGCGTTCTCGCCCAGGCGCAGGTCGCTGGCACCTTCCGCATCGGTGAAAACGACCGAGCTGTTCCCTACCCCTTGCACTTCACTCACGTTGCTCAAGGTAACGTCCCCGCCCCGGGCGGTAACGGCGGCATCCACCACCACCTGTCCGGACACCAGACGCAACTGCCCGCCCTCTGCCAGAGTCAGATCGCTCTCCACCGAGATGCTGCCGCCGGACACCAAATCCAGGCCACCGAGGCCTTGCTCATTCAGGCGCGCCGCGTCCAGCCACACGGTGTTGAGCCGTTCGCTGAGGTCGGATTCCAGGGTGAGCTGTTCGCTGATGTCGTCGAACTCGCCGATGCGGATATCGCTGCCGTAGGCGTTTTCCAGGCCGTACTGGCCATACTGCCCCACCGCCAGGCGGCCACGGCGGGCCACCCGGTTCTGCGCTTGCTGGTAGCTGTCCCGGCCGGCGTCCTGGGCCTGGTTCTGGCGCTCGCCCTGGAATACTTCGGCAACGATGTCGCCCTCCAGCACGGCGGTGGGAGCGTTGATGATCAGGGTGCCGGCGTCACGGCCCACGGTGTAGCCGTTTTCCAGTTGGCGCAGCGGCGCCACCAGCGGGTTGCGCCAGGCGTCGGTCTGGCCCCAGCGCTCGCTGACCCGTTCATAGCCTTGGTACAGGCCGGTGTAGAGCATGCTCGCCGGGGCGTTGGAGGCGTCGTAAAGTTTGCCGTCGGCGCCTTTAAGCCAGGTTTTGGCGATGTAGCCGGTCTGCACATCAAGGGTACCGCCGGACAGGTTCACCGATGAGCCGGTCTGGGTCACCACCTCACTGCCGCCGAGCAGCACGGTGCCGCCCGCCGCGCTCCATTCGCCGATGCCGTGGCCCTGAAGGTCCAGGTAGCCACTCACTTCCAGCAGGCCACCAGCGGTATACCAGCGGTCCTCCCTATAGCCGCCGGTACCGGCGGGCACGAAGATCAGGTTGCGGCGGTCGACCCAGACATCACCGTTATTAAGCCCGCCGTTATCGCGGTTGTCCGGCGAGTCCCGTTGATCATTGCCCTGCACGTTGATCAGGACGTTGTTGGATTCCATCGCCACCTTCACACCCACGGAACCGGACACATCCAGCTCCGATCCCGCGTTCAGGTGGGTGCGGCGGCCGGCGTCCACGGCGATCTGGCCGCCGGTGGCCAGGGTCAAGGAGTCCATCTCGAACACCACGTCGCCGCCGGAGACGATTTCCACCCGGGACTGGTCACGGCGGTCGGACATCAGGCCGATGTTGTCGAAGGCGCCGGTGATCATGTCATCGCGCAAGGCGTCCATCTCGGCGGATTGCCTGATCAGGGTATCGCGCTGATTGTCCAGGGCGGTCTCGCCGTCGTCCTCGATCACCACCGTGGTCACCGCCCCCTCGCCCAGGGTCACCTTGCCTTCGGCGTCGCTGGCCGAGTTGAGCAGATGGACGGTGCCCCGGGTGTTTACCGTGCTGGTGGCCATGGCCACACCCTGTTGGCGCACGTCGTGACCGGTGAGGGTGATGTCCCCTTCCCGCGCCACGATCAGGCCTTCATTGGTGACGGTGCCGGCGTCGCTGCCGGCTTCCCAGGTGCTGGCCACTTCGTTGCCACGGGTGGTGGAGGCCTGGTTGGCTTCGGTGCCCGCGCCCTTGCGGATGTAGAAATCCTCACCGGCGGCCAGGGTGGTCTGGCCCCGGCGGGTGGTGATTTCCCCGGCGTTGTTCACCTCCCGGCCCATCAGCAGCACATAGCCGCCGCCCTGGGTCACCGATTCCGGCTCGTGGGTGGCGATGCGGGCGCCAGCGTCCACCGTCACGTTGCCGGCGGCGGCGGTGAAGGTGGGCTGGGAGCCGTTGGTGTCCACGTACAATCCGCGTTCGGTGAACTGCTGGTCGCTGATGTCGGCGGCGGCGGCCACCAGGTTGCGCACGTTGACCTGGCTTGAGCCGCTGAACACCACGCCGTTGCGGTTGACGATCATCACCGTGCCGTCGCCCTGGATCCGCCCCTGGATCTGACTGGGGCGGGCGTTGGGGTCGTTGACCCGGTTCAGCGCCGCCCAGTTGGCCTGCTGATCGAAGTCCACGGTGGTGTCACGGCCGACGTTGAAGGTCTCCCAGTTGAGGATGGCCTTGTCAGCGTTCTGTTTGATCGACACCGTGGTGTGGCCGTCGCGGACTGACTGGGTCGGGTCTTCGGCATTGAACCAGCCGGCGGTGTCCGGGTTCACGTCCACCTTGAGGCCGCCTTCGGTCAGGCCGTTGGGGATGTTCGAGGCCATCTCCCGGGCGGCCTGGCGGGCGGCGTCCTGGGCCGCTTTTTGCGCGGCCACCGCGGCGGCGGTGCGGCCCAGGTTGTTGATCGAGCGCTGCAGGTGCTCGCGGGAGCGCTGTTGCTGGGCCAGCGGCGGCGGCGTGCCCGGCGCCCGGGCGGCGCCGGCGTGCGCCGCGTTGGGTCGGGCGGCGTTGAACCACTCCGAACTGAACGGGCGCGGGCCGTCGGCCAATGCCGGGCCGGCCGTGCCCATCGCCAGCGCCAGGGCCACCGCCTGACTCAATGGACATAAACGCAGCGTTGGTTGGCGGGCGGAAAGTGCTTTATTGAGGTGGGCGCGAGGCTGAACTTTTTTCCTGGTGGACGGCATGACGACACTTCCTTCCCATAACAGACGGCGGAGAGACCTGCCATGGCGTGGGCAACATCGGCACCGCCACGGCTTGTTCTCTGAAAGACCGGTGCGGTCCGGAACGACCGAACGCTGTCACGAAAAATTCATCAAGTCAGCACGATGACGCCACCAGGCAATTCGGTGACCTTGGCGCCGTATGCGTCATGGATGAGTGCCACCACCGCGTCCAACTGGTCCAGCGAAAAGCGCGCCTGCACCCGGCGCGCGGCGATGGCGTCGTTCATCAGAATGATTTGCCCGGGGCGATAGCGGTTCACTTCCGCCACTACTTCGCTCAGCAACTGGTTATCGAAGATCAGCAACCGTTGGCGCCAGGCCACCACTGGTTCCAGCTCCACGCTTCGCGGGTGCCCCAGGCCAGCGTCGTCGTAGCGGATTTGCTGCCCGGCGATCAGCAGACTGCTTTGCCCCTGGCACGTCACGGTGATCCGTTCACCGAGGCAGGTCACCCATACTGCCCGCTCGTGCAAACGCACGTTGAAACGGGCCTTGCCAGCTTCAATAAGGCCGCCGCCTGCACGCACCCGCAGGGGCGCGCCGGATGCCCGACTGCTGATCTCAGCTTCGCCCGCGAGCAGGTCGAGTACAGGCGCTCCGCCCGTCCGGGCCAGATTCATGCGCGTGCGGGTATTGAGCGCCACCGTGGCCTGGTCGCCCACGGACACCTGAGTCTGTTCGCCCACGGCGGTCTGATAATCGGTGGGAAACCCGGGCACGCCGCTACCGCGCATGACCGGCCGCAACATCACGTACCCCAGGGAGGCCGCCGCCGCACCCATAAAGGCGCGCCGCCCCCAACGGCGGGAAGAGATGGGTGCCGAAGCGCTCTCCTCCCTCAGGGCGGGGCCCAATGCCGACCACAGCCCGCGCATTTCGTCGAAAACGCGCGCGTGCTCGGCACTGCGCGCCCGCCAGAGCTTGAAAGCCCGTGCGTCTTCGTCGGTGGCCTCCCCAGAGGTCAACTTGACCAGCCAGGCGCGCGCCTGCTGCTCCAAAAGTTCGCGTGAAACCGGCTCGTCCTTCGAAGAGGACATGTTCGCTCCCAAAGTCGATGGCTCTGTACTCATGACGTTGTTCCCGCACCGGGACCGAACCGCTGGATCACTTCACGGCCAACTTCCTCGCCACAAAAACGCAACGCCGCCTTGAGGTCCTTTTCCACGGTACGGGTGGACACCCCCAGGCCCGCGGCAATGTCCCGGTGCGGCTCGCCCTGCAACCGCGAGGCCATCAGAACGTGGCGCTGGCGAGCCGGTAGCTTTTTCAGTGCCTGGCGCAGAGCGTCAATATCCTGCCGCGCCGAGGTGATGGCCACCGGGTCCTGACTGGCGTCTTCCATATGAATCACGGCATCGATTTCGCTTTCCAGTAGCAGGCGGCCGCTGCCCCTGTGCCGGTCGAAGGCCTCGTTAAGCGCGGCGCGATAAAAATAGGCTGCCGGGTTGCGTACTTCCCGCGAGTCACCGATCCGCTCGATACGCAGCCAGGTTTCGTGCAAAGCGTCATCGGCAAGGTCCGCGGAACCCAACTGTTGTCGCAGGCGCCGACGCAATTGATCGTAGTAATTCAGAAAGGCGTTACGCACTTTACTACTCCCCAGAGGGTGGTCCGCTCCCTTAAAGACAATCGCGCCCGTCCTTGGCTCGCTCGATCAGCACTGTCACCGGATTGGGCAAGGCCCGATTCGGAGGTCCGGGCCGCAACTCGTGCAACAAGGCGGCGATGGCTCGGTCACGCCGAGTTTCGCCGCTGAAGCTGAGAAAGTGCAGCTTGCGGACACGGCCTTCCGGGCCGACCCAGAGCTGAAGCGCGCTGCGAAACCCGCCTGCCCGGGTCAGCGGTTGCGAGCAAAGCGCCCGATCCAGAGCACGCTGCAACCGGGCGGCGTAGGAGGCCCCGTCCAACCCCGCCCGCGACAGCGGCTGCTCCGGCAATGCCGGCAACCGCGTCAACGTAAACGCCGAGCGCCCCTGATACACCGCCTGTAGCCCGGTGCCCCTCAACAGTCGCGTCAGCGCCACCCGGGCGGCGAAACGCCCCCGCACCGCTGAGGACACACGCCCCTGGAACAATTGACTGTCCACCAGCACCGCCATTCCGGTGCGTTGGCCATAGATATCCAACGCATCCCTCAGCGGCATCGCCGGGATATCGAACCACACAGGCTGCGCAGGAGAGGTCGTAGCGGCATCGGTGGGCTGGACAAACAGCACGCAAAGCAACATACAGGCAGCCCGGACACCCGTACGCAAAAGCACGTTCATTGGCAACCCCGGTATCAGAAACGTCGAGCCTGGTCGCGGGCGCTCGCGACGAAAGGCCCTCATGATGATCGGGAATGATGACGTTTTGGTTACAGAGCCCTGACAGTCTGTCGGACGGCTAGAGGCGCCAAAGTACGCATGAAGGTGTTCTGGGATGTCTCGCCAAGCTCCGAGCATGTTTTCTCTGGTGAAACTGTTCTATAATATGAACAGTTTTGCTCTACCTCTAAAACAGAAAGCGTATAAATGCCTGCTATCAAGTCGTTCACCGCCAAAGATGTTTGTGCCGCCTTAGGAGGAATAAGCCGGTCAAGGCTTCACATGTGGGCGCAACTGCCACCATTTTGCGACAGGCCAACTCGTGAAAGGAGCGCACGACGCTTCACGAAGGCAGATTTAATTACGTTCGCGGCACTGCAAACACTAGAGGACACCCTGGGTATGAAACGCAGAGATGTCCAACGGGTCTCAGCCGCAGTCCATCGTTATGTCAGCGCACCACGTCAGGCTCCTGGAGCTGAGTTAATTTTTATTCCACAGGAAAACCTGGACGAGGGAGAGGCCGTTCATTTGCTCCGAGGCCAGAATCCCACCGGCCTGGGCTGGGTTGTCGATATGTCCAAAGAGCGAGAGCGTATCGATGGGTACCTGGGACTCGAATGTTCTCAACGAGAGCTACCCTTGATCACAAACATCGCATCAGGGCAGCAACGATGAATTTGTTACAGGAATTCGGTGCACCTAACGAGAGTTGTGTGGATCTGCACGACAACCTGGATGCTCGTTGTCTGAGGTATACAGATCTATATCGGAATCGAGAACGCCCGCTGGTTGACTATGTTGTTGAACATCAGGTCCAGGCGCTGCTATACGTCGTCGACCAAACTCATTTTCGAGATGACGTGTTACCCGTTCGCGATCTCCAAAAAATTCTTGCCATGCGGGGTGAGCCGGCTTGGTTGGGTATATTGAAACCGGGACGACTGGATATTTACGCCACCGATCTGCGCCCCTCAGAAGACACGACCCCAGTCTGGTTTTCTCGCGATTCCAACGATGCACCAAGCATTCTTCCCAGACTTGCTCAGGGTGAGGACTTCGTAGCGCCTGCTACTCTGCGCCTGCGTGATGTCCTTCTCGATTTGATGAGCGATGCAGGCGAAGCGCTGCGCGATCTTGGCGTATCAACTCACGAGGCGATAGCACTCACGGGTAGAGCACTGTTTCTACGCTACTTGATAGGTCGAAAGATTGTGCTCCCCGAGAATCTGGCCGATATCGCTCCTAGTGCCAACTCACTGAAAGAGTGCATGGGCACAGATGTAGCACTGGCAGAGACTAATCACTGGCTCGATAAAACCTTCAATGGCGACCTTCTAACTCTCCCCACTACCGATTACGCCGTTTATTTCCGCCAATTAGTTCAACAACACGGGCCAAGTGTCACTCAACCTTTGAGCGCTATAATGACCCTTGATACCGCCATTGAACCCGGCGCGTCACAACAGCGGCTCGATTGGGGGGATCTTGATTTCGATCACCTGCCGATTGGTTTGTTAAGTGAAACCTATGAAGAACTGATTCATCGGTTCGATCAATCCGCCCGTCACGCCACGAGCGTGTACTACACGCCCTATCACATTGCCGAATACATGGTGGAAGAAGCCTTCCACGCATATCCGGAGGGCTCAAACTCGAAGCTACTGGATCCTGCTTGCGGGGCCGGCGTATTTCTAGTCGCCGGACTGCGTAAGTTAGTGGAATTACGCTTTCGCGAAACTGGCAAACGACCATCGCGCCAACAAATTCGAGACATGCTTCATGAACAACTGGTTGGCTTCGATACCAATAGTCATGCCCGCACGCTTGCAGCATTAGCCCTATACCTGACGGCCCTTGAACTTGATCCACATCCCGCACCACTTGAAGAGCTGCGTTTCAAGAAACTTGAGAGCAGTGTTCTCATCAACGTTGCTGACCCGGAATCTAACAGTAACAAGCTAGTGCCTATGGCAGGCAGCTTGGGTGATCACGTGTTTGATCACTACCAGCATGCCTTTGACCTCGTCATTGGCAATCCGCCCTGGACCAGTTTAACCAAGGAGTACCGAAGCATTGAACGGATTTTTACCAAGAGGTGTAGAGAGGTAGCTGCACAACGCGGTCTGGATAAAATTGCCAAGTCTTACCATAATCCAGATGGCGTTCCCGACTTGCCCTTTGTTTGGGGGGCCATGGCTTGGGCCAAGCCGGGTGGACGCATTGCTTTGGCATTGGCAGGGCGCTGGCTGTTCAAACAATCTCAAAAGGGAGCTGCGGCTCGCAATGCGATATTCGATGCCCTGAAAATAACGGGTATCCTGAATGGTGCTGCACTGAGGCAAACCCGGGTCTGGCCAAGTGTAGATCAGCCGTTCTGCCTACTGTTTGCCGACAATGAGCTGCCAGAGCCAGATAATCAGTTTATCTTCGTTAGCCCACATTATGAACCAAACCTGAACGGTAAGGGTCTGTTGCGAGTCGATGCTAGTGACGCCACTCCGGTCGCTTTTGATCTGGTCAATGCCAATCCGGCTGCGCTAAAAACCTTGTATCGCGGCACTGTGCTGGACCTCGCCATCATAGAAAAGATTAAACAACACACAAAATGCACTGTTGGCGACTATTGGGAGGAATGCTCAGGCCTTTACAAAAGCCAAGGTTTTCAAGTGGCAGGTGGTGCCCAAGACGATAGCTTCCTTGTGGGAAAGCCAGAGTTACACGCAAATTACAACCTACAGCCTTTTTTGGTATTGGATAAAAAACTTAGTCGCTATACCCCACGAGGACTTCACCGCGCTAGGTCACCAGAAGTCTATAAGGCACCTATATTGCTGGTAAGAAAATCTTTGCGCGAAGATCGCGCTAGAGGGAGAGCACTCCTCAGTACTAGTGACATTGCATTTTCTGAATCTTATTATGGGTACTCTGCATCGGGCCATCCATTATCAGGCTTCCTTACACACTACCTGCTGGTATTGCTTCACAGTAAGCTGTTTGAGTATTTCACGTTAATGACAAGCGGAGAGTTTGGGGTTGAACGAGAAGCACAGCAAAAGTTGGATATTAACCGCCTACCCTTTATACCACCAGAGAATCTATCAACAGATCAGCGCCAATCCATCGAAACCTGCGCGCAGAGTCTGATTAGTAACCATCCCGATTGGCCGTCGCTCGATTACACCGTCGGCCAGCTCTATGGTTTGTCGACTACCGACCAGCAGGTTCTTTCGGATACTCTCATGGTAAATGCCCCCTACGCATCAGCTCGCGACAAAGGGTTGGCGAAGACCGAAGAGGAACAAGCTCAGGCTTTTATCGTTTGTTTGAAAAAAGAACTGGCTGGGGTACTTGGTGCAGGCGGCCATCAGGTGCAAGTACAATTCTTAAATAATATCAAGGCAGCCCTCCCGTGGCGCTTTATTTCCATCACATTGGAGGGGAGATCAGCACCACTTGAGCTTCCTGAAAATTGGATCCAACAAGTAAGCAGTCTCGGCGTCAGCCGAATCACTTTACTAAGTTCGACGCAGCCCAGCTTGATAGTTGGGCTCCTTAACCGTTATCGATACTGGACACAAAGCCAAGCCCGCCTGCTTGCATCAGATCTGGTCTGGGAATACGGGGCGCGTTTAGAGGAGCTCAGTCAGCAATGCGTGGATTGATGACAGGGCTGGGCACAGACGCTGAAGGTCCATGCAAAATTCCAGTATTCTTAATGGAAGTAGTTCAAAATGCGCTCGCTCACGCCTGGCGTCAACTGCTCAAGGAAGTCGCCGAAGGGCAATTCTCCATTTGCGGCGAAGAAGAAGACACCATTACTGAGCGGCTTTACATGATTCTGGATGAACTTTCCAGCAATCATCCAGAGTCTATTAAAGGGCTTTCACTTTTTCAGACCCCTGTTCGAGAGGGTAACCTGCGAAATCGAACAGGAACCAGGCTCGATTGCCAGCCCGATCTCACATTCCGTCCGCTTCGGGGTCAATTGGTCACCAGAAGCAATGCGATGGCAGCAATACTAGTCGAATGCAAACCCATCGATTCCGCACACCCTATCGGCAGTTCCTACTGTAAGGCGGGCATAAGCCGGTTTGTTAAAGAAGATTATGCTTGGGCAGTAGACCGCGCTCTTATGTTGGGATATGTTCGCAACATCTGTGATCTGCCTAATGGCCTTGCTTATGTACTAGACGGTGCTACGGGGCAAAAGGAGTACCGCGTCAAGAACAGTGTAGCCTCACTTGGCCAGACCATTTATGGTGACGGTGTATATTCGAGCGTGCACTATCGCGGCTCTAACGCAAGCCGCCAAACTTCTAACCTGCCGATTGCCTTACATCACCTATGGTTGAAGACTGAAGAGCCCTGTGAGAACACCCATTGTAAAACATCAACATGAAACCCCAAGGGTATGCGCACAATTTCCTGCATAGAACACCAGAGCCTCTGACGGAACTTACGGGTGGCATACTGGCTTCCCTGATCCGAGTGGAACATGACTTTCTCCGGTCGACCACGCTGCTCCCAGGCGTGATCCAGAGCCTTTACAGTCAGATCCGCATCCGGCCTGGATGACATCGCCCAACCAACAACGCGGCGGGCATACAGGTCTAGCACGACAGCCAGATAACTCCACCGCTGGCCGCTCCAGATATAGGTGATGTCACCACACCAGACCTGGTCGGGCTGCTCTACCGCAAACTCACGATCCAGGTGGTTCGGGATATCCGGTCGCTCAACGGTGGCCTGCTTGTATGCGTGAGGGCCTGGCTGCTTACAGATCAGGCCCAGTTCGCTCATCAGACGTCGAACCTTGAAGCGACCGACGACAACACCTTCCTCGCTGAGCAAGCCTTTGATTGTCCGGCTGCCGGCAGAGCTGCGGCTCTTGGTAAACAGGCGGTTTACCTGAGCCTTCAGGGCCAGACGCTCCGCATCCACATGGTTCCGCCGTTGGCGGTATTCGTAGTAGCTGGAACAGCTTATATCGAACGCAGTGCAGACCATTTCAACAGGCATTCGCTCACTCAACTGGTCTATCAGCGCGTACGATTCATGTCGTCCGACATCAAGAGAGCGGTGGCCTTTTTTAGTATGTCTTTCTCCATTTCAAGCCCCTTGCAGCGGGCCTCCAGCTCCTGGATCCGTCGCTGTTCGGGTGTCAACGCCTTGCCCTTTGGCGTGACGCCGTCACGCTCCTCGGCCAGTTGGTTAACCCAGCGCCGAATAGCGCTTTCACCGACTCCCAGGGACACACTCGCCTGCGGAATCGTGTAGCCTTGATCCAGCACCAGGCCGGCTGCTTCCTGCTTGAACTCAGGAGAAAAAGAACGTCGCTTTCTGGTCATCAGACACCTCGTTTATGGCGGCGATATTACCACCTACGTTGGTGTCCGGAATCATTGAACCACTACAAATTGCATTTGTAACCATTCCTCGCTTTCAAGATCTGGCAGCTTTCCTCCATATTGCAATCCGTCATCATACGCAGATCATCTTTCAGATAGATCAGAACTGGCTTCTCCTTTGTTTATAAGGGCTGATTTCTTTCGTCCATGAAATCCTCAGAGACACCTTCTTCCGAGTCGAAGAACTCGTCCCAAACTCTGTCAAAAGGCCGCTCATACCGTTTCACGGAGCCCTTCAGGCGTTCCTGCGGATCGAGTTCCTGAGGAAGCGGGTTGGCCAATTCATCCCCATGGACAGTGTCTTCATTCAAATCCTTCAACAGCTCTCGCTCATTGAAGCGCTTTTTCATATCTATCCTCCACAGTAAGCACTTGGCACACCACTTCATGTAACCCAGATACTCATCCTATACCAAACCAACCTGCCTTTCTTGAGACAGGTTTCGATACTTAGGCAAAGGATATACGCAGTGCTATAACATACACCCAGAACGCATGTAGGCTGACTAAAGAACCCAATGCCAGGCCAGACCTTCGATCCCTGACGCGGGTTATACTGAATTCATCAACTTTGTTTTGAGGTCATCACCATGCATCACATAATTGTGGCTGCCGCAGCACTGATTGTTGTCGGCATCACCAGAACGGTGCTGTACGCTATCGCATCCCGACATGACAAATCCAACGCTGATTAAGTCTGTAGCCACAGGCATCTATAAATTTATGCCTATCGGAGTGATATGAAAGCCATCGTTAAACTGCATGACCGCGTCGCCGGCATACTCGAACGCACAGGCAACATGGTGTCGTTTCAGTACGACCGGGACTATGTCAGGAACGGCCTCCCCATACTCTCTTTGAGCCTTCCTCTGCGGGAAGAGCCGTATGTCACAGAGGGTGGGCTACCGCCCTATTTCAGTGGGTTGTGCAGTGAGGGATGGCTACGGCATACGCAATGTTTTCAGCAGGGAATCCATCCGGATGATGAGTTCACTCTGCTGGTCAACAATGGGCGGGATATGACAGGGGCAGTAACCATCGAACCTATGGAGTAGCACTAAGCCAGGATTGGGCTAATGTACCTAGGGCAACTGAGTAGTATGTAAATCAGCAAGTACAGAATAGAGCCGGCCCATCCAATGGCTCAATGTAGCGGTGTCTTTTCGGCCCAGTCTTGATTGGATGTTTTGTTGATGAGGAACTCGACGAAACCCGGCAGGAAAGTCCTTTTCAAGCCTCTTATTGGTGGGCCAACGTAAGGAAGTCTTCACCAACGACCAGCCCATAGTCGAAAGCTTTGAGTGCCAATCGTATTTTTCAGATGGTTGCTTCAGAAGCAGTGTCGAGAGTCTTGCTTCAGAGTCTACGGTATCAACCTCCACCAATGCATAATTCTGGTTTTGATATCTGAACACACGGTAAAGCAAGTATCTTGGGTTACCATCTGGCAGTCGATGTTTCGAGTGTCCTTTCAACGCCGGTAGCGGAATCATTTCTTCAGCCACGATTCGGCAACCTTTGATTTCCAATAGGTTGCTCATGGCAATAAATGCTTCAAATTTGCGGGTGAATAGATGTGAATCGTCACTTTGGTCATCAATGCCATCAGGAACGCCGACTGGTATCTCTCCCCGAACGGTTGGCTCATCAGTACTGACATCCGTTTGGCTATTGGTCGAATCATCAAGGCCTTCCTCTGATTGTCCCTTACTGGAGCCAGACCGGCGTCTGCCATCCGAAGACTTGCGGGTAGTATAAGCAGGTTCGGAGAACTCCAATTCTACTTCTGGGACGTCCAGAACATACTCATCTGCATCCGTGGTTGGCATCTCGTCATCATTAATCTCAGGCGGGCCATCCGATCTCCTCCTTTCTATAGAATTTCCTTTTTTCCCTGTTTTTTGCTCAGTGAATTTCGGATCAATGAACTCAATCTCTCTCGGGATCTGGCTACTCAGGTTTGTAAGGCTGTGGATTTCATACACGAAGAAAAGCTCGGATTCTTTGACGTACTGACCTCGCACCTTCATTTTCACCTTTTCCAAAGGAGGAGGATCAAAACGGAACGGCCAGTACCGGCGCCCATTCCTAATCTCGCCCTCTGTCAGCTGGTATTGGGCGATGCTTTGAAACGAGTTCCGGACCTCTTTATTCAACAACAGCCACGCCAGAATTCTGCGTTGGCTGGGGTTACCTCGCACTACCATGGGCAGAGAACTACTTGGCAAGATATGTATCTCTGCCCTATTCGGGTTCTCACCCATCTGAACGTCGAACTCCTCGCCTAGTCCATTTGAATTCAATGCCAGGCGGGTCAGATAGGCCGAATGGAAAAAAAGAGCCCGGGCCAGTTCTATTTGTGGCAGGAAAAACTGTGTATCGCCGGCTTTAAAGCTAAAACACCATTGTTGCCGGTCTCCCTGCCTACGAATGTTGACTATTGGACAGTCGGCTATCCGGCAATGTGACCAGGTGCTGGTACTGTTTATCTTTAAGCCCTTTTCATAACCGGCGACCTTGGAGGCTCCGGCGTGTGTCACATTTAATACACGTCGCCTCGGTATCAGACCCAGCTGCGATATGCCAAACTTTTCCTTGTCTTGGGCCGGATCCAGCTTCACCTCGATGTACCAGTTTGGATTTCGCAGATCACGAACCATTGAGCCGATTTCTTTAACCTGGCTATTGTCCTTGATTCCCCTGAACGTTGGTGTCTTCTTCGTTTTCTTCGAGGCCATGCAGGTATTTCCGTGCTTGGTCTGTAAGTCGTGTTTCACTTAGCCCGGCGATACGGATCAAACGCCAACGTGGTGGGTACTGAAACTCCTGCTTTAATTCCCACCAAGCATTTCTCAGCCGCCGTACCTGGTATTCGGGAACGCTTTCGGTATAACGTGCCAGCAGTCGACGGGTTCGCGGCAACCGATTGAGTGCCTTTTCCAGCGTGGAGAGCTTACCCAGTTGTTTCAGCAAATACGTTTGTGAATGCCGGGGGCCGCGTGGGGCCGCACGCAAAAACCTGAGAATTTCCCGCAGTTTGGTTAAATAATGCCGGTCCCGCTGCCGCCAATCAATTCTCGGTTTTCTTTTAAGAACCTGTGTTCGTGGTTGAGCTTGATTGACCTGCTTCAGCCACAATCGATCGTACCGATACAACCGGGCGTAAAGTGCCGGGGCCGCCACACGGGCCTTTTTCGGTGACCGGTCTGCCAGCATTTTAATCCAGTCGTTCTGATCTGGCGTCAAACCATCTTTAGACCCAATGTGTGCCTTTCCGGTTGACTCTAATGATTCTGGAGGTACGGGCAAGGGCAACTCTCTGACACCCTCAATAACATCGGTAATAGACCAGCACTCAGGGATCAACGCTTGGTGAACAACGATGTGCTGCAGATAGCTAAAGGATTTCCGGTGCTTCCGGAAAATCGCTCGTAGCCAGCAGTAATCCGAATTCCGATCTATCCCCAAACCATATCGGCGCAAAAACCTCGCAGGCCAGTGATCTGAAACAGACTTGGCAATGGCGGCATGGTCAATGTGAGCCTGGCCGCGAATAAAACCAGACTGTTGAGCCAATCGGTGGTAGTGAGAAGACCACTGGTCATAACTCGGTGAAATGGCCGGTCGCTGTTCCAATAGCTCCCTAACCTGAGTCAGAACCATCTTTGATTCGTTACGAGCAGGTTTTTGAGGGAATATCGGACAAGTGGCTGGCGAAGCGTCATGGTAGCGGTGCTGATCGACTAAGGGGCGGGTAATGGCCGTATGTAAGAGTTCGCCGTGCTTCTCACAACAGTCCACTCCGGCTATCTGCCACTCCCGCTTCCAGAAATACTCTCCATAGGTACGTTGTTGCTCTTTGAGGCACCCGGGACAATATCGAACACGGCCAGGCACTTTTACAAGCGATGCAGCGACACCCATCGCCAGGTGGGCCGCACCTCGAGATTTTCCAGCCATCCATGCCAGGCACCGTTTTCGGCGTTCTTCCGGGATAAACGGGGCATACAAGGGGAATAGCGTGTGGCAGTAGGCTATCACTTCAACGCTATAATCAGGGGGCAGCCACCGAGAAATCCTCGACAATTGATTGGGCAAATCCAGCGTTGCAATAACATTGCGGTTGCCATAAATTTCGGTCAGTAATTCCTTGGGGCTGGCAATTCCTTTCCGAATACCTGCCCTGGCCACGGTGCTATATATCAGCTCTTCAGGGTACGGAATCGGGAAGTTCAACATGGCAGCTATGCCTGGTTACCAGAACCGAGCCACTCGTCGCTGTTAAAAACCAGACCCGATTGACGCGCGGCATCCAGCATTTCGTCCTCGTTTGCCGCCTGGGAGTGCAGAAATCGCAAATCGTCTGACTCAAGGGTGTGCCATTCTTTCACTTTAATCGATTTGATTTTTCGCTTTCCCGTCACCGGTAGCGTCTTTTCGGAAGAATGGTACCAGTCAAGAATGATGGGCATCAGGTATTTCAGCTGTAAGTCAGGGTACTCCTCGAACGCTCGTTGAATTAACGGCTCCAAAAGGTCTGATTCATGGCCCATATCGACCAGCAGGTTGTGCAGCCGAATTGCCTGATCGTTGCCGTTGTACTGAACGGATTTCCGGATCTGGTCTTTACTTGATTCCAAGAGGGCACTGAGTTCCAGAATCTTCTTATCCACATCAGGGATCGTGAGGTCTGAGTATTGGGCTATCTTGCTCGGGTCTCCGGAACGCAGAGCTTCCATCATCGGGTGTATCGGCTTCAGTTCGTCGTGATAAACCTTTTTCATGATATTGGGCGTGATTCGTTCCGTGCCTGTTACAACCGCCCGTATCTGGGACAACACGAACAACTTGATGACGACATCCATGATGCCCTGAGACAGATCAAACCAAAGATCCCTCAAATCATCCGAGATAGTATCACTGGCCTTTTTCAGCCACTGGTATCTCCAGAGCTTTTTTGTGAATGCGCCCCATTCGGTTTTATTTATGTTTTCTTCAGGCGCAGGCTGGCGCAAGGGTTCCCATAATATTGATCCAAATCCTGCCCCTCGCCGAGCAGACCTCAGGTCTGTTTCAAAGACCGGTCGAGCCTTCGGTGTACCGACCATTACCACCGGTACAGAAATCTCGTTTACCAACGTTACGAAGAAGTTCAGCATTTTCTCCGCACCGCCGGAGGCACGAACATTCAAGTGCTGAATTTCATCAATGACCAGTAGGCCAATAGCATAGGTGTTTGCCAGCTGCGACATCAACGCAATCATTGTTTCTACGCCGTGGCGTTTTTCGCCATAGCGCCGGACATAATCTGTCCCAAGGATGGAATCAATTTCCCGGAAAAAGTTATGGCACAGGCTCTTGAGAGCACCGTCGTGGGGGCAGTCGATTTTCAGGAAAACAATCTGTGTGAAATTGTGTTCCGGGTGGTGAATCATCTGCGGATACGTTGCCAGAATACGGTTTAGAGAGCTCGTTTTCCCGGAACCTGAGCACCCGATAAACACCAGGCTTTTCGCAGTCGACTCCACGTGATCAAAGCGAAATGCCTTCAAGTCTCCGCTCTTGATTCGCTCATATCCGTTTTGTAGGTGGGCCGAAAGCTCACCAGTGGCAATATTGCGCCCCACATATCCCTGACGCAGCATGATCGAGATTTTTGATTCAAGCTCGATGTGGCGCGCCAACGGCTGAAAAAAACCGTCCAGAAGCTGGGCGATAATGTGCACTCGTGTCTGGCCGTCCAGATATACTTCTGTCGGTCGAAGCTCCATAGCCTCACTGAGCCCCGCTATGAGCTGTTTACGGTCTGGTATTGGCGGTAAAGCCTCAATCAATGGATTGCCATGATATGACGGTATCCCGGTGTCCTGGTAAACGGCCCTCACCATGCCTGAAGGTAAAGTCATTCATCGTCTCCAAACAGCTCATCCAAAAAATCCGGGAAGGCGCCATCGTCGGGCTTGCCATGTAGGTAGGTTACATCAGATTTCGGTTTACTAGTGTCAGGTTGCCGCGCCTTCGTTTGTTCAGCTCTTTGAGCATCTCGCTCTTGCTTGCGATTATCACGTATGCCTCGGACTGTCGCGGCTTTCGATTGCTGTTTATTGATGGCGGGGCGCGAACGCTCAGCGTTTTTGATAGTGTTGCTGACCAGATTTTCCAACTCCCGTTTGCTGGTTGTCTCGGCCACTTTGGCAACGCTCATCGCTTTTCGTTGTTCTTCCTGACTGGCCCATAACTCCCACATAGACTTGCCGCGAAACTGGCGCGAACGATCTGTTAGAGAACACACCCAGTATTCCGAACCGTCTTTTTCCGGGAACAGATAAATATAATCAGCTACTGCAGGATCATAAGCTGCCTGGAGGCCGGTGACTCTGCGATCTCCGTTCCTGTGCAGCCAGCCAGATGCTAATAACTCCTTAGACGTGTAATAAGCACCAAAACAGCTAACCCCCAAATCAGAAAGGTGAACTTTTTGGCGTGGCAACAAAGCAATGCGCAAGGCTTGCTCCGATACGTTCTTCAAGCGACCGGTTCGATTCTGTATACCCCAATTCCAGATGTTGAGAGGGGTTAACGCCATATCGTTTGGCATGTCCGGATCGCGGTCGTACTTTGACAGCACGGCATATTGGTTCCGGTGAAGGATCGAGGCGAGCATAATTTGGGTGAAATCATCCAGCGTGAGTGTTGCATCAAGCCTGTAGTCCTTTCCCCCCTGTTTTCTGACTTTTGTCCCTGTCACGACACCCGGCGTAAACGGTTTGAATTCTGCTTGCAGGGTTCGGAAATAACGCTCAACTATCCCTTTCGCATCTCCGCGATATGGAGGTGCAGTTTCAATACGCACGCCAAACGCTTTCTCCAGGGATTCAATCTGATGCCCTAGTAATTCCCCACGGTCCGCAAGGATGGCATTTGGGATCCCAACGGTTGGCCACTGCTCTTGCGTAATCTCCAGATCATAATGGGCGCAGAGTTCAATCTTGTCTGACATGGAGGTAGTCAGAGCACTCATGGCTGTGACATAGGATGGATTTTCCAACCCTATGTAAAAGCCCGCTACCATGCGACTAAAGACATCAACCACCACATACAGAGTCGGACGACCGATGATCCGTTGCCGGTCTGCCGATAGCAGGTAAACATCAGCAATCGTTGCATCAATTTCATATCTTGAGCCTGGGCCCAGCACTCCTGCTGTGGCGGTCCCTGTTAACGGTCTTGTATCTTTCTGGTAGGAAATTCTGTTTGCTCTTAAGCGAATCCGATCGGCGTTTTCATATTCTCTGCGGTAGAAATATCTGATTTGATCAAGTGTTGGATAATCTTCTGGCCGTACATCGGGATTAGCAGCCTCGAACATGTCGATGAATCGTCGATGGGCATACGGCAGGCTATAGCCCTTGTCGTTCACGTAGTAGCGATCAAGTATCAGACGAAACATCTTTCCGATGGCGCCATCGACGGTAATCCCGGTACCCGGCGAAATTTTCCGGGGTCGACCCAATTTCTTCCTGGATACTTTTCTCTGGCCCTTTCCTCCGGACTTTCGGTAATCAGGCAACAAGGCATTAGGCACCGCTCCTCTCTGCCAAAACTGACGGAGGTTTTTATAAAGCGATTTTCTGGGTTTGTCGGTTTCGTCACTACGAGACTGGACTAACCGGCCCCTGCCACTGCGGTAATAAATTTCTTCATCAACAATCAAAGGCGCTATTAACTCATACCGCTGGTCCCGAATCACTTGGGCTTTACTGCCCTGTTCAACGGCTAGCGAGGCGAGCTCCGAGTAGGGATCTTCTACCCGGCGAAGTGATTCATCCAATATCCATTGCTCGATCTCTGTGGCTTTGACTAGCTCAGGCCACGCTTTATCTGAGTCAATATTCATCCAGATAGCGTGTTGGCCCACCAATGCCAATATGCGATACCGCTCCTGCCCGAGCTTGAAGACGTCATTGATTCGCAGCATAACCCGCCCTCAGTAACCCTATATCCTCTACTACATGCAGGTCTCGTGATACCAGCTTGTTCCACGGGATGGAGATATCGAACGTTAATACTCTCAAAGCTGCCATCGCCCGTAACCTAGCCAGCGATGTGCCTGGCTCAAGTGAGTAAGAGTGGTCAATCAGCATTCCAATATCCGGGAGTCTGGTATTAGGGTTATCTGCCAACGTACTTACATAGATCGGCAAACTCTGAAATAGGACCTCCAGGCTCTCATCTTGCACTCGCGCCGAATAAAGCAGATCAAGATTCGCCATTACAGTGGAGGGCATCTGCTTCTCGGTTATCAGATACCAGGGGATACCTTTAAGCTTCCAATACCGACGCTCAATTTCCAGTTTTTCTACTGTTCGTGGATCCATTAGGTCGGATGAGACTTTCACCTGGATGGCCATGCTCTGTGGCCCAGTCGACGTGGATAGGTCGACAAAAAAATCGCTGGACATGATCTGGTGGTATCCGCTTGCTGCGGGATGAGGAATTTTCGCTTGTTCAGCCAGTGAGAGAGTGTCTTCTATTCTTAGCGGAAACTGCTCACGGATATCGATGACATCCGGGTTCCACTCAATTAACAAAAAAGCCGCAAGTTCTGTGTCAGAAAAGAAATGATGGGTTCGCCCTGTCAGGTGGCCCATCACCCGGTGCGAACGCCCCTCGGAGGGTAGGTCTCTGACGGTGAGCCATGGATGGTAGTCTTTACCATTACCTTTGCCACGGTTTTCCTTGATCCACTTTTCAGTTTTTTTGTCGAGTTTGTAGTTGGCCATTCCCGAGAGCTCCATAGGAGAATAGCCAAACTTTGCCACACCGACCGTCTGTTACCAACTTTATTCCAAAGTTACCAACTCTTTTACCTTGTTACCAACTTTATTACCATCTCACAAAAACATTTGGTATAAAAGGAAAAAGGTTGTAAAAGCAGCCGCTCCTCGGTAGCAAACCCACCCGGAGGGTCCTTATCCACCTCCAGCTTGATCTTGAGAGTTTTCCGCCCCTTAACGGCGAGGTCATACAAACTTGACGTTTTCTTCAGAAAAGCAGACTCAATCGTGCTGCGAACCCTTTTTTCTTTAGCCGTTAGCGTCACCTCAAAACCAAACGCGGAAAACTCATCCTGAATAGCCCGGGAGTTATGGTGATTTCTGGTGTATGGAAGCAGGCTGAAGGGGTGGCGTATCCTGTTGGTTGATCACCGCCAAGATCACAACCAACAGAGGAATGATACGCCATGTCCGAGTCTAACCTGCATGCTCTTTCACAACCAGAG